>DASPYH010000189.1:0-7675 GCA_035636875.1 Mycobacteriales bacterium
TCCGCGCCCGAACGGGTGATTCCGCTTGTGTGCGACGAGTAGGACGTCGTTTACTGCCCGCGGCTGGATAAGTGCTCTCCGTGCTCGGCCGTTCGGCATTGTGTCGCTCGCCCACTCGGCGGGCGCTGAGATCGGCCCCGCTCTACTCCGGCACGAGGGCGTACGGGCTCACCTCCGGCGGGAGCGGCAACTGCACGTTCGGCGGCACGACCTACTTCCAGCCGGTCACCGAGCCGCTGTCGGTCTACGGGGTGAGCGTCTACTGAGCCGCGGGCCAGGCCCCCGTGTTCCCGGTCCGCGGGGGCCGCAGTCCCCGTTTACGGGACCCGGCCCGCGGTCCCGTCCGCGGGGCCTGGCCCCGCGATCCCCGCCCGCGCACCACCCGGCCGGTGATCCCTGACCGTGGGGACTCCAGTCCCTGCGATCACGTCAGCGGCAGGTGCCAGACCAGGACCCCGTCCTCGCGAACCGGCCGCGTGTCCGGCCACCGGCGGTGCAGCATCCGGCTGACCCTCGTGTTGTCCGCCAGCGCGTGCACGCGCACGGCCCTCGCGCCGTGCAGCACCGCCCGCTCCAGCAACGCACGGGCCAGGCGCGGGCCGAGACCGCGCCGCTGCCAGGCGTCGGCAACCACCACGCCGAGTTCCACGGTCGGCACCTCGGATCCGGGGGCGAGCCGGGCCGAGTCGGCGAGGCCGATCACGTCGGCGCCTCGCAGCGCGAGCAAGGTCTCCCGCCGGTCGTGGTCGACCTCGACCAGGCGCCGTGTCAGCGTCGGGGCCGGCGAGCCGATTCCGGTGAAGAAGCGGCGGTACGCCGAGTCGAGCGACAGCCCGGCGAGGAAGCGGTGCACGGCGTCCCGGTCGGCCGCGCCAGCCGGTCGGATCCGGATCGGATCCGGCGCAACGGTGCCGGTCGCCGGCCGTTCCAGCAACCCGGTCACCGTGCCGCTCCGGACCCGTTGCCGACCGGCCGGACGAGCAGGCAGGTCGAGGTGGCGTGCGCGAGCAGTCGCTCCGGCTGACCCAGGCGGGCCTGGACCTCTACCCGGTGCTGGTCTCGCTGCTGCGCTGGGGCGACCGCTACCTGGACCAGCCGAGCGGCGGGCCGTCGGTCGAGCTGACCCACCGCGACTGCGGCGAGCCGGTGGACGTCGCGCTGCGCTGCCGGGCCGGACACGAGGTGGCCTCCGCCCGGGACGTGCGCCCGCGTCCTGGGCCGGGCGCGGTGCTGCTGGCCGACGACGATCCGAGGGCACCGGCGCGAGCCGCCCACCCCGGGCCGGCGGCTGTGCCGTCCGGGCCTGCACCTTCCGACTCTGCGGGCCTTCGCTCCAGGGGCGCACGCTTGCCATCCACGCCTGCCGCCGGGCCGTCGGGTCCTGGGGCTCCTAAGGCCATGCCTTCCGACACGGCCGCATCCGCAGCCCGGTGACGTAGTCGTCCGGCGCGCCGGCCTTCTCCGCCGCGTCGGCGAGCACGCCGAGGTACCGCGCCGACGGAAGCCCGCCCTCGAACGCGTCCAGCACGTACACCCAGGCCAGGACGTCGCCCTCGAGCGTGTGCACCCGCAGCCGGATCTTGCGGTAGAGCCCGGTGTCGGCGCCTTCCCAGGAGTCCAGGTTCTCCTCGTCGTGCGGGGTCACGTCGTAGAGGGCGACGAAGACGCTCCCGCCCGGCTCCTCGACCAGGGTGGCCAGCGATCCCTCCCAGCCCAGGTCCTCCCCGCCGAAGGTCAGCCTCCAGTCGGTGATCCAGCCGGTGCCGCCGGCCGGCGAGTGCGGGCAGCGCTTCATCATCTGCGCCGGGTCCATGTTGGACCCGTAGGCGGCGTAGAGAGCCACGAGCCGGCATCGTACGGCCTGCTGCCGCCCAGCCCGGACAGCCGACCCGAGGCGGAGCACCGCCAGCTATGAGCCCTCCAAGGAGTCGTCGGGACCGTCAGGACGACGCAGATCGCGCAGCGCGGAGTCCAGGGCCTCGCTCGTCTCGTCGCGATCACCCCTCGCGACATCGACACCCTCTGCCCGAAGCAGGTCGTGGGTCGCCCAGGTGCCCAAGCCCAGCGCCCGGCCGAGCTCGCGCAGCGTCACCCGCCCGGCCTGGTACGCCTTGAGCGCATCGCGCTTGTGCAGTTCCCGCAGGGCGAAGTCGAGGAGTTGACGGACGGCGGTCGAGCGGTCCTCGTAGTGGCTCTCGGCGTACGCGTCGACGCGGCGCAGCAGTTCCTCGTCCAGCGTCGCATTCACTCGCACGGCTCGAGTCATCTCAGCTCCTCCACGTAGGCGCGGGCGAGGCGGTCGGTGAGCCTCCCGGCGCTGCGCAACGCGCGGACGGCGGCGACGCCACGGAGTGGACTGATCCGGTCGGTCCGGACGCAGAGCACGACCAGATCCGCCGTTCTGAGCCAGCGCACCCCGACATTGGTGGCCCTGCGACCAAGCGTGAGGTCGTTGGTGATCAGAAGCCCGAGCCGCCGGCCGACCGCCAACACAGCGTCGTCTGCCGTGCTGGCACCGACCCGCTCGGCGATTGTCAGCGCCTTGATGGCGGCGTCGATCGCCGCCGCGTCCGGATAGCCCTGACTCAGTCCCTCGTCAACGGTCTCACCAACGACTTCCGCAGGCACCACGAAGTCGACGGGCGCGGTCTCGAGCAGGTCGAGCAGGCCCGCCCAGGCCAGTGAGATCAGACTGGACGAATCGAGGACCGCATACACTTGCCGATACTAACACACGTAGTGTGTCGTCCTCATGACATCGCGGCCGGCGGACAATGGAGAGCGTGACGCGGATCGCGATCGTGGGCGGCGGGCCGGCTGGATACGAGGCGGCGCTGGTGGCGTCGCAGTTGGGCGTTGAGGTGACGGTCGTGGAGCCGGACGGGCTCGGAGGTGCCTGCGTGCTCTACGACTGCGTGCCGTCCAAGACGCTGATCGCGACCAGCGAGACCATGACGACCTTCCGCAAGGCGCCGATGCTGGGCGTGCGGACCTCCGGAGGACCGGACGGCGAGTCCGGGGTGGTGGTCGTCGACACGCCGCTGGTCAACCGCCGGGTGAAGGACCTCGCGGTCTGGCAGTCCGAGGACGTCCGGCAGCGGCTGCTCGGCGAGGGGGTGCGGCTGATCGAGGGCCGCGGGCGGTTCGCCGAGGAGCAGCCGGCGCGCGGGCGGGCCGTCGAGGTGGCCGACGACGCCGGCACGGTCACCGCGACGCTGCAGGCCGACGTCGTGCTGCTCGCCACCGGCGCGACCCCGCGGGCGCTGCCCGGCGCGGTGCCGGACGGGGAGCGGATCCTCACCTGGCGTCAGGTGTACGACCTCGACGAGCTGCCCGAGCACCTGGTCGTGGTCGGCTCGGGCGTGACCGGCGCCGAGTTCGCCAGCGCGTACCAGGAGATGGGCGTGCGGGTCACGCTGGTCTCCAGCCGCGACCGCGTGCTGCCGAGTGAGGATGTCGACGCGGCGGACGTGATCGAGGAGGTCTTCGCGGCACACGGCGGCGAGATCGTCAAGCGCGCCCGCGCGTCGGCCGTGCGGCGGACGGAGAAGGGCGTCGTCGTCGAGATGGAGGACGGCCGCACGGTCGAGGGCAGCCACGCGCTGATGACCGTCGGATCGGTGCCGAACACGGCCGGGCTGGAGCTGGATCGGGTGGGCGTGACCCTGGACTCCCGCGGCTTCGTCGAGGTCGACCGGGTGTCCCGGACCGGCGTTCCCGGCGTGTACGCGGCCGGCGACTGCACCGGCCTGCTGATGCTCGCCTCGGTGGCCGCCATGCAGGGCCGGATCGCGATGTGGCACGCGCTCGGCGAGGCGGTCACCCCGCTGCGGCTGAAGACGGTATCGGCGACCGTCTTCACCCACCCGGAGATCGCCACCGTTGGCATCCAGGAGAGGGCGATCGCCGCCGGCGAGGTGCCGGCGCGGACGGTGACGATGCCGCTGGCCACCAACGCGCGGGCGAAGATGCAGGGCCTGACGGAGGGATTCGTCAAGCTGTTCTGCCGGCCGGCGACCGGGGTGGTGATCGGCGGTGTCGTGGTCGCGCCGTCCGCGTCGGAGCTGATCCTGCCGGTCACCATGGCGGTGCAGAACAGCCTGACCGTGGCGCAGTTCGCGTCCACCTTCGCCGTCTACCCGTCGCTGTCGGGCTCGCTGACCGAGGCGGCGCGACGGCTGATGGTGCACGACGACCTGGACTAGAGCCCTGGCGTCACCGCAGCGCGGCGAGGACCTCGTCCGCCGCCCGCGTGCCCGGCCGCGGCCAGAAATTCTGTCGGTGGCGGGAGGGAGGATCGGTGTCGTGATCCCGAGGTCCTACGTCGAGCTGCTGCGCAGCCGGCACGTGCGGCGTGCCCTGACGACCTCACTGCTCGCCCGGGTGGCGATGCCGACGGCCGGGCTTGCGGTCGTGCTGCTGGTGGTCGAGCGGACCGGCTCCTATGCCTCGGCCGGGCTCGTCAGCGCGGTGTGGGTGTCCGGCGCCGGCCTCGGTGGGCTGGTCTCCAGCCGCCTGGTCGACCGCGGCCGGTCGCCGCGCCGGGTGCTGCTGACGACGGCGACGCTGTCCGCGGCGGGGCTGGTCGCGCTCGCCCTGGTCGAGACCTCGTCGACGGCCGCGCTGGCCGGTCTCACCGCGCTCGCCGCGCTGGCCGCCCCGCCGGTCATCCCGTCCGCACGCGCGCTGTGGCCGGTGCTGCTGCCCGACCCGGACTCCCGCTCGTCGATGTACTCGCTGGAGGCGACCGTCCAGGAGCTGACCTTCATCGTCGGCCCGTCGCTGGCCGGCGCCGCCGCGGCCGTCGCGTCGCCGTCGCTCGCCGTCGGGCTCGCCGCGGCCCTCTGCGCGGCCGGGGTGGCGGCCTTCTCGGGCACGCCCGGTCTGGACCGGCTCTCCGGCGGTGACCGGGCGCCGGTGCGCCGTTCCGACCTGCTGCCGCTGCTCCCGCTCTACCTGACCGGAGGCCTGCTCATCTGCGGGCTGTCCTGGGTCGAGGTGGGGGTGGTCGGAGCGGCGGGCGCGGCGGGCTCCACCGCCACCGCGGGGGTCCTGCTCGCGGTGTGGAGCGCGGGCTCTCTGCTGGGCGGTCTCGTCGGCGGGGCGCGGCCGGCCCGGCGCGGGCACGCTCGGCGGGTGCTGGTCCTGCTCTCGGCGGTGGCGCTATCCGACCTGGTGATCGCCGCGTCACGCGGGCTGCTGCTGCTCGGCGTCGTGCTCGTCCTGGCCGGCGCTCTGGTCGCGCCCGCGCTCGGCGGGATCTACTCGCTCGTCCAGCAACGGGCGCCTGCCGGTGCGGTGGCGCAGACGTTCGCCGGGTTCACCGTCTCGGCGCTCGGCGGGGCCGCGCTCGGCTCGGCGCTGGCCGGGGCCGTGGTGCAGGCGCACGGACCGGCGGCCGCGTTCGTGCTGGCCGCCGGGCCGCCGGCGCTCGCGGCGCTGGTGGTCGTGGTCGGGCTGCTGCGCCGGCCGGCCCGCTTGGAGGTCAGCGCGGCGGCGGCCTGAGGCCGTGCTGGCGCAGCCGCCGGTCGCGCAACTCGTCGGAGTATGCGAGGCCGACCGACAGCGCGCCGAGCAGGACCAGCGCGATCATGAACGCGCGGAGCCCCGCCGGCGCCGGGATCAGCGCGATGACCAGCACCGGCAGCGCGCACTGCACGAGCACCCGGACGACCTGCCGCCACCGCCAGTCGGCGTCGGTGAGGTCGTGCCGCACCCAGTCGTGCAGGTGCTCCGGCAGCCGGCCACCGAGCGCATACCGCAGCCACTGGACGACCGAGGGGCGCGAGCTCACCGCCCGATTCTGCTCCCACGGTTGCTCCACGAGCCCGCCCGGTCCGGGCCGCGGCCGCGGCTACGGTAGCGGCGTGATCCGGTGGGCGCAGCGGCTGCGGTCGGAGGGCACCGAGCCCGACCCGCGGTTCACGTTCGCCAACGAGCGGACCTTCCTCGCCTGGCTGCGGACCGCCCTCGCGCTGATCGCGGGCGGGATCGGGCTGGAGGCGTTCGTACCCCGGCTGGCCGTGCCCGGGCTGCGGCAGGCGCTCGCCTGCGCGCTCGTGCTGCTCGGCGCCGCCGTCAGCGCGACCGCCTTCCGGCGCTGGGAGCGGTCGGAGCGGGCCATGCGGGTCGGCCAGCCGCTGCCGCCGCCGACGCTCGCGCCCATCCTCGCGTACGGGATCGCCGCGCTCGCTGTGGTCGGGGTCGTGATGCTCGTGGTGGCCCGGGGGTGAGCCCGGCCGACCCGCCGCCGACCGTGCCGGCGGAGCGGACCGTGCTGGCCTGGGTCCGGACCGCGCTCGCGTACGGGGTCTGCGCGCTGCTGTGCGCCCGGCTGGTCGCCGGCTCCACCTCGCTGGCGCTCGCCGTCGTCCTGCTCGGCGCGCTGGCCACCACCGCCGTGGCCGGCATCGCGTCGTCCCGCTACCGACGCGCGCGGGCCGACGCGGCGGCGGGCCGCCCGGTCGCCGCGCCGCTCGCGACGGCGACGGCCGCCGCGCTCACCGCGCTGCTCGGTCTCGCCGCCGCGGTCCTCGTCGTGGTCCGGTAGCCAGGTGGTGACCGGCTCCGGCGGCGGCCCCGGCGGGGCGGGGCCGGGTTGCCGGGGCGGGGGTTGCCGGGGCGGCTGCCGGGGGCGGGTTGCCCGGGCGGATTGCCGGGCTCAGTCCACGATCTCGCAGATCACCGCGCCGCTGGTCACGACCTCCCCGACGGCGGCGGTCAGCCCTTTCACGGTGCCGGCCTTGTGCGCGGTGAGCGGCTGCTCCATCTTCATCGCCTCGAGCACGACCACGAGGTCGCCCTCGGCCACCCGGTCGCCGTCCGCGACGGCGATCTTCACGATCGTGCCCTGCATCGGGCTGGTCAGCGCGTCCCCGCCGGCGGCGGCACCGCGGCGGGAGCGAGACCGCTTCGGAGCGGCTCGGCCGGCTCCGCCACCGGCGGCGGACGCACCGAGCCCGGCCGGCAACGTCACCTCCAGCCGGCGCCCGCCGACCTCGACCACCACCGTTTCCCGCGTCGCCGGCTCGTCCTCGGCCGCCACCGCTCCCGTGTACGGCTCCACCCCGCCGGCCCACTCGGTCTCGATCCAGCGGGTGTGCACCGAGAACGGCTCGCCGGTGAAGGCGGGGTCCCGCACCACCGCGCGGTGGAACGGCAGCACCGTCGGGACGCCTTCCACGACGGTCTCGTCCAGCGCCCGCCGGGCGCGCTCCAATGCCTCGGTGCGGCTCGCACCGGTCACGATCAGCTTGGCCAGCAGGGAGTCGAACGCCCCGCCGACCACCGCTCCCGGCTCGATGCCCGAATCCACCCGCACGCCGGGGCCGGCCGGCTCCACGTACGCCGTCACGGTCCCGGGCGCCGGCAGGAAGTTCCGGCCGGGGTCCTCGCCATTGAGCCGGAACTCGATCGAGTGGCCGCGCGGCTCGGGATCGCCGGCCAGCCCGAGGTCGGCCAGCCGGTCTCCGTCGGCGATCCGGAACTGGGCGCGCACCAGGTCGACCCCGCTGGTCTCCTCCGTCACCGGGTGCTCGACCTGCAGCCGGGTGTTCACCTCCAGGAACGAGATCACCCCGTCGACTCCGACCAGGAACTCCACCGTGCCGGCGCCGACGTAGCCGGCCGCGGCGCAGATCTCTTGCGCGGAAGTGTGGATCAGCGCGCGCTGCTC
>DASPYH010000190.1:0-3941 GCA_035636875.1 Mycobacteriales bacterium
CGGCCTCGTGGTGCAGCGTGATCCGGCGCAGGTCGACGTACCAGTCCGCCTCGGCGCCGCTGGAGAGCACCACCCGGCCGTGCACCACGGCGAGGTCGGCGATCAGGTCGCGGAGGCGGTCCCGGTCGGTCACGCGCGCGAGGGTACGCAGGTCAGGCGCGGTCGCCGGACCGGACGCGGGTCGGGGCTTCGCTCAAGCGGGGCGCGGGCGACGCGCCGGCGATCGGGTCCGGCCGAGGATGTCGGTCGGCCCGCCCACTTACCTCCCACACGGTGGCTACCCGCTAGTAAGGTCCCGGGCAGGGAGGGCGACATGGACTTCCGCGACACCCCCGACGAGGCCGCGTTCCGCCGGGACCTGCGCACATGGCTCGGCTCGGCGCTGCCCGCGGACTGGGCCGAGCGAGACCCGCACGTGGGCCGGTGGGACTTCGAGTTCGCCCGCACCTGGTCGCGCCGCCTCTTCGACGCCGGCTACGCCGGGCTGACCTGGCCGGTGGAGTACGGCGGGCGTGGCCTGCCGCCGACGTACCAGGCGATCTTCCTGGAGGAGATCGCCAAGGCGGACGCGCCGGACCACGTCGGGGTGATCGGGCTCGGCATGGCGGGACCGACGATCATGGCGCACGGCACGCCGGAGCAGAAACGCGACCACCTGCGCGGGATCCTGTCCGGCGACACCATCTTCTGCCAGGGCTTCTCCGAGCCCGGCTCGGGGTCCGACCTCGCCAGCCTGCGCACCCGGGCCGAGCGGGACGGTGATGAGTTCGTGGTCACCGGGCAGAAGGTCTGGTCGTCGTACGCGCACGTGGCCGACTGGTGCATCCTGCTGGCCCGCAGCGAGCCCGGGTCGGCCAAGCACCGCGGCCTGACCTACCTGCTGCTGGACATGCACGCGCCCGGTGTCGAGGTGCGCCCGCTGCGGCAGATCACCGGCGACCCGGAGTTCAACGAGATCTTCCTCACCGACGTGCGCGTCCCGGTGTCCAAAGTGGTCGGTGAGGTGGGCGGCGGCTGGCAGGTCGCGATGACCACCCTGCTGCACGAGCGCGGCACCCTCGGTTTCGCGCTCACCGCGCGGCTCGAGGCGCTGTTCCGCCGCCTGCTGACGACTGCGACCAAGACCGGCGCGTCGACCGACCCCGTGGTCCGGGACAGGATCGCCGACCTGTACGTCGACCTGCAGGCCCTGCGCTACACGAACTACCGGTCGCTGGCGACGCTGGTGAAGACGGGCGTGCCCGGCCCGGAAGGCTCGGTCGCGAAGCTGCACTGGTCGGAGACCAACCAGCGGCTGACCTCGCTCGCAGTGGAGTTGCTCGGGCCCGACGCCCCGCTGTCCGGCGCGGGTGCCTTCTGGGGCGGCTACTGGCAATACCAGCAGCTACGCAGCCGGGGGAACACGATCGAGGCGGGCACCTCGGAGATCCTCCGCAACATCGTCGCCGAGCGGGTGCTCGGGCTCGCGCGCTCCCGCTGACCTGCGGTTAGGACGGACACTGTGGACTTCGCGTTCTCCGAGGAGCAGGACATGCTCCGGGCGGCGGCCCGGGAGTGGCTGGCCGACCGCTACCCGCCCGAGAGGGTCGCCCGGCTGGCCGACTCGGACGCCGGCTGGGACCCGACGTCGTGGGGCGAGCTGGCCGGCCTCGGCTGGCTGGACCCGGAGCTGGACGTCCTCGAGCACGCCGTGCTCGCCGAAGAGGCTGGCTATGCGCTGCTGCCAGGGCCATGGCTGTCGTCCGTCGGGCTCGCGCTGCCGGCGCTCGGCGGCGCGCCGAAGCGACCGACCACTCTCGCGTGGGCGGACGACGCGGCCTCGCGGCTGCGGGACGCGGCCACGTCGGTGGCCTGCCGGGCCGACGACGACCTGGACGGCTGGCGGCTGACCGGTGTCAAGCGCGCGGTGCCGGACGTGGCGATCGCGGACGAGGCGGTCGTGGTGGCACGTACCCCCGATCGGGTCGCGCTGTTCCGGGTGGACCTGACGGCGAACCGGGATGCGGTCCACCCGCTGTCCACTGTGGATACCACTCGCCGGCTGGGCGAGCTGCGGCTGGACGGCACGCCCGCCGAGCCGATCGACGCCCCGGCCGCCGGGGCGCTGACCTCGGCTCGCAGGCGGACCTCGGCGTTGCTCGCCTGCGAGGCGGTCGGGGTCACCCAGCGGGCGCTCGACCTCGCGGTGGACTACGCCAAGACCCGGACCCAGTTCGACCGCCCGATCGGGTCCTACCAGGGTGTCTCCCACCGACTGTCCAACGTGTACGCCGCCCTGCAGCTGGCCCGGTCGCTGGCGTACCGGGCGGCGTGGTGCGTCTCGGCGGACGATCCGGCTGTGGACGAGGCCGTCGCGTCCGCGAGGGTCGCGGCGGCCCGCGCGGCGGTCGGCGGCTGCGAGGACGCCATCCAGGCGATGGGCGGGATCGGCTTCACCTGGGACCACCCGCTGCACCGCTTCTACAAGCGGGCACGGTGGATCGCCGCGTTCGACGGCGCCCCCGCGGCGCATCGCGCGGAGCTCGCCGAGATGCTCTTCGCCGGCTGAGCGCCGCGCTTTCAGAGTGCCCGGCGGCGGAGCAGGTCGCTGGCGCGCCGGACCGCGCCGCCCGGAGCGAGCCGGGACGCCGCGACGATGAGCTTGTAGCGGGCGCCGGGAATGCTCACGACCTTGCCGGCGCGGTGGTCGCGCAGCGCCGTCGCGGCGACGTCGTCCGCGTCGAGCCACGCGCGCTCGGGCAGCCGGCTCATGTCCAGCCCGGCCCGCTGGTGGAACTCGGTGCGCACGAAGCCGGGCGCGACGACGGAGGCGCGCACCCCGGTGCCGGAAAGCTGACCGGCCAGCGACTCGGTGAAGGCGGTCGCCCAGGCCTTGGTCGCCGCGTACGCGCCGCGGGTGCCGGGCACGAAGCCGGCGACGGACGACACGACGATGATGTCCCCGCGTCCGCGCGGCACCATCATCCGCAGCGCCGCGTGTGTCAGGCGGAGGACCGCGGTGCAGTTCAGCGCCAGCATGCGCTCCTGGTCGGCAACATCGGTCTCCCAGAGGCGGCCCTTCAGGCCCTTGCCGGCATTGTTGATCAGCATGTCGACCGGGCGGGCGGCGTCGGTGAGCCGCTGCTCCACCGTGGCCGAGCTGGCCGGATCCGTGAGGTCGGCGGGCAGCACCTCGACACGTGCACCGTGCTGGCGTCGCAACTCCTCGGCGACCGCGTCGAGCCGGGTCGCGTCACGCGCGACCAGCACGAGGGCGCAGCCCTCGGCGGCGAGCTTGCGGGCGAAGGCGGCGCCGATGCCGGCGGTCGCCCCGGTGACGAGCACGGTGCTGGACACCGCGCCACCCTACCGGCGGGCGCGGAGCCGGCTGCGCCACGGGCCCCAGGGTGTACCGCAACCGCGGTACACCGGGGTGCGCTCCCCGACCGACGCCGGGGGCGCCGGCTCCGCATACCGTACAGAGGGTGAGCGTGTTCGGGCGACCGCGCGGCCTGCGCAGGGACGCGCTGCTGGCCGCGGCGATCGCCGCCGTCCAGGTCGGCGCGACCGCCGCCGCCTCGACACACCAGGCGCACCGGCGGCCGCTGGACGCGCTGGCGGTCGCCCTCTTGGTCGGCAGCGCGGCCGCGCTGACGGCCCGCTCACGCCACCCGGTCGCGGTGCTGTGGACCACGTTCGTGCTCACCGGTGCGTACTGGGCGCTGAACTATCCGGGCGGCCCGGTCTTCCTCGCGATGATCGTCGCGCTGGTCACCGTGGTCCGGACCGGGCGGCGGCTGGTGGCGTGGACCTCGCTCGCGGTCGGCTACGTCACGTTCGGCTGGGTCGCACCCGCCCTGGCCGGCGACCCCGCGCCGACGCTCGCCGGCGCGCTCGGCACCGCCGCCTGGCTGCTCCTGATCGGCACCGGCGCCGAGGTGTTCAGGGCCCGCCGGGAGCAC
>DASPYH010000191.1:0-4230 GCA_035636875.1 Mycobacteriales bacterium
GGCCGGTAGGCAACGACCCGCCCGGGCGCGACCGGCATGCCACTGGCCCCCCCAGCGCGACCGGTAGGCCACTGGCCGCCCCGGCGCGACCGGTAGGCAACGACCCGCCCCGGCGCGGCCGGTATGCCACTGCCGACCCGAACCGCGCCGGGTTCTGCCAGGTAGGCAGCGACCCGCCGCGGCGCGACCGGTACGGGCAGGGCGACCGGGCGAACGACCGCGGCCGGTGCCGCAGCCGACGGCCGGTCTTCATTGGACGTTGACTTAGTTGTCCTGGAGTTCTACGGTTGCTGAGTTCATCGCTCGATGAAAAGGAGTGGCAGCCGTGGATGCAGCGACGACCCGGTCGGGAGGGGTTGCGCGGCCGATGACCTTGGCACTCGTCGCCGCTGCCGCCCTCACCGCGTTCCTTGCCCTGGTCACCTTCGGGGTCACGGCCACCGCTGCTCCGCGCGGGCTGCCCCTTGTGCTGGCGGTCGACGGTGCGGGCCTGCAGCGAGCGTCGCTCGAACGGGTCGCCACGCAGCTGCGGTCGCGTCCGGGCGAGGAGATCGCCTGGCGGACCGCGGGCTCGGCCGCGGAGGCGAGGGGGCTGCTCGACGACAGGCAGGCGTACGGTGCCCTCGTCCTCGCGAACGCACCCGCCGGCTCGGCTCCCTCGGTGAGCGTGCTCGTCAACGGCGGGATGAACCCCCCGGGCGCCCAGTTCGCCGCCCTGGTCCTGCCGCAGGTCGCTCAGCAGGTCGCTCAGCAGGTCGCTCAGCAGCTCGTCGGCGCGGCGGCCGAGGCAGCGGGGCGACCGGCGCCACCCGTCCGGTTCGAGACGGTCAACCCGGCGTCGGTGCCGGGACGGACAGTGCCCGTCGCGGCCGGCGCGCTGCTCTGGATCGCCGCCCTCGTCGCCAGCGCCGTCGCCTTCCGCTTGCTTCAGAATGCCGGGCTGATCCACCGGCGTGCGGTCGGGGCGAGGGTGCTTCTCGCGCTCCTGGCCGGGCTGACGGGCACGGCGGTCGTCGCCGGCTTCGTCACACTCTGGGACTCGGGGCTCGACGTGGGCTGGCCGGTGCTCGGCTTCCTCGCCCTGGTGGGGACCGCGTTCGCACTGCTCGCCAGCGCGGTGCTGGCGTGGCTCGGGTTGCGCGGGCTGGCGCTGCTCGGACCGCTCTACCTGCTCGCGCCCGCGGTCGCCGGTCAGCCGGCGGAGTTCCTGGACCCGCCGTACCGGGTGCTGCTGTGGTCGTGGGCACCGTTCCGGTTCTCCGCCGACGGCCTGCGCAGCCTGCTGTTCTTCCACGGAGCGCCCGGCGTCGGCGCGCCCGTGGCGGTCTTCGCCGGCATCGCCGTCGTCGCGCTCGGCCTTCTCGTCGCCGCCCCGAGCCGTGCGAGGCGTGCCGACCCGCCGACTCTCGCGCCGGCAGCACCGCGCCGCGACATCACGCCGGCGCAGGCGAGCTGACCGTTGGGGCTGGGCCGCCGCCGCGGTCGGCCTAGCCGCCGAAGGCCAGAACGAGGCAACCCGGCGCCGGAAGCCAACCGCCGGGGCGACGGCAAGCCGGGACGGTCTGGAGCCGGCCGGCCCCTCGGTCGGGTGCTTGTCCGTCCCGGCCGGGTCGGCGGGTTGCGGAGCCGAGGACGGCGCCGGGGCGGTGTCAGCGGGCGCGGCGCCGGCCGAGCAGCGCCGAGGCGGTGTCAGCGGGCGCGGTGCTGGCCAAGCAGCCGCGGAGCCGGCGGGCCGACGGGGACGGCGGCGCCCATGCAGTGTCAGCGGGCGCGGCGCCGGCCGAGCAGCCGCGGAGCCGCCCGGTAACCTGCCCCGGTGACGTGGACCTGGCGGTACCAGGACACCGAGGGCCAGCCGCTGCCGGATCCGCCGGCTGGGCAGGCCCCGCCCGCGCCGTCCTTCGGAACGAAGGGCGACGCCGAGTCGTGGCTGGGCGAGACCTGGCGCGACCTGCTCGACGCGGGTGTCCAGCAGGTCGCGCTGGTCGAGGACGGGCGGGTCGAGTACGCCATGCCGCTCACGCCCGCCGAGGACGGTTGACCCGGCCCACCGGCCGGCTCAGACCCTCTCGCCGACCGAGACCTGCGGCTTCGGCGTCCGCCAGCGACGGATCATGGTCGTCCGGGTCACCCCGTAGAGGATCAGACTCCGCATCGACTGGCCGGTGTCCGGGAAGCGGGCCCTGATCAGCCGGCGGATCCGCAAGCCGAGGAACACCGAGTCCACGACCACCAGCAGCAGCACGGTCAGCCAGAGGCTCACCGCCAGCGCCTGGAAGCGCGCGTCCCGGACGAACAGGCCCGCCACGTAGACCACCGCGATGAACAGGAAGAGCACGCCGGCGTTGCGCCGCGAGTCGACGATGTCGCGCACGAGACGCCGCTCCGGGCCCCGGTCGCGAGCCAGAAGGAAGCGCTCGTCGCCGGTGCGCATGCCCTCGCGTGCCTCGGTTCGCCGCTCCGCCCCCTGCTCACGCGTCCGCCGGTACGCCTCCCGGCGGGTGCGCGGCGGCGGAGCCACCGGACCGCTGCGCCGACGCTGCGCCTCCCGCCGGCGCGGGGTGGGCTTGCCCTTGCCCGCCGTGCGCCGCGGGTCGAGCGCCCCCGCCGCAGGCTCGGCCGGGGCGGCGGGCTCGACGTCGGCCGGGGGGTCGCTCCGGCGGCGCAGCAGCCTCACGCCGCGAGCGTAGTGCAGCCACGCACCGTTACCCGAGGCCGGCCGATGCCGTACTCCCAGTGAGCGAAGGCTGCCTACGGCAGCGCGAGCATCTGGTCGAGGGCGGCCCGGGCGTAGCGGGCCGTCACCGGCTCGACCGTGATCCGGTTCACCAGCTGGCCGGCAGCAAGCGACTCCAGCGCCCAGACCAGGTGCGGCAGGTCGATGCGATTCATCGTCGAGCAGTAGCAGACCGTCCGGTCCAGGAACGCCACCGTCTTGTCCGGGTGCCGCTTCGCCAGCCGTTGCACCAGGTTGAGCTCGGTGCCGATCGCGAACGCCGCGCCGGGCGGGGCGGCCTCGACGGTCCGGATGATGTACTCCGTCGACCCGACCAGGTCGGCCGCGGTGACCACGTCGTGCCTGCATTCCGGATGTACGAGGACGGTCACTCCCGGGATTCGCTCCCGGACGTCGTCCACTGACTCGCGCCGGAACCGCCCGTGCACGGAGCAGTGCCCGCGCCACAGGATCATCCGCGCCGCCCGCAACGCGGCGGGCGAGACGCCACCCCCGGGCTTGTGCGGGTCGAACAGCACGCAGTCCTGGAGCTGCATGCCCATCTCGAGCACCGCGGTGTTGCGGCCGAGGTGCTGGTCGGGCAGGAAGAGCACCTTCTCCGCACCGCGGGGGTCGAAGGCCCAGTCCAGCGCCCGCCGGGCGTTGGACGAGGTGCAGACCGTGCCGCCGTGCCGGCCGGTGAAGCCCTTGATCGCGGCGGAGGAGTTCATGTAGGTGACCGGTACGGTCCGCTCGGCGACGCCGGCGTCGGCGAGCACGTCCCAGGCCTCCTCGACCTGGTCGAAGCTCGCCATGTCGGCCATCGAGCAGCCGGCGGCGAGGTCGGGCAGCACAACCTGCTGCGCGTCGGAGGTGAGGATGTCCGCGCTCTCGGCCATGAAGTGGACGCCGCAGAAGACGATGAACTCCGCGGCCGGGCGGGCCGCCGCCTGCTGCGCGAGCTTGAACGAGTCACCGGTGACGTCGGCGAACTGGATGACCTCTTCGCGCTGGTAGTGGTGGCCGAGCACGAAGGCCCGCTCGCCGAGCGCGGCCTTCGCCGCGCGGGCCCGCTCCACCAGGGTCGGGTCGGACGCGGCCGGCAGCGCCCCCGGACACTCCACGCCCCGCTCCGAGTCGGGGTCGGCTCCCCGGCCGAGCAGCAGCAGCGCCAGCGGCGTGGGCTGCACGCCCACCGGCAGATCGAGGTCCTCGACCGACGTCATCGGCTGATCCTCCCAGTCATCGGAGTCAACGTGATGGGCCCGACGCGATTCCCGAACCAGCGCGCGCCGAGCGGTGTACTGCTGGTGACACCGATCACCCACCCGTCACCTGCGGGAGCGGCGCTGGACCCGGACCGGGACGGTACGGACGGCGCGCCGGACGACGGCGCGCTGGTCGAGCGCGCCTGCGGCGGGGACCTGGCGGCGTACGAGCGGCTGGTCCGCCGGCACGCCCCGGTCGCGCACCGGACCGCGGCGCTGCTCACGGCGGGGTCCGCCGGGTCGGAC
>DASPYH010000192.1:0-2774 GCA_035636875.1 Mycobacteriales bacterium
GGCGAGTAGCGGGTCGGGAGCGGTCTGCGCCAGCTCACCGAGCCGGGGGCCGGGCGCCCACCTGCCGGACTCGTCCCGCACCAGCAGCCGGTGGGTCTCCAGCGCGACGGCAAGCCGGTGCGCGGTCGCCCGCGGCAAACCGGTCGCCTCGACGAGCTCGCCGAGTCCCAGCGGGGACCGGGCCGCGGACTCGAGCACCAGAACGGCCTTGTCCAGCACGCCGACTCCGCTAAGCTGTCCCACGACACAGGATCCTAGTCCCAAAATGTGAGACGAGGCGGAACGACCGTGCCTGGTACCCTCGCCGGGAAGCTGTGGGAGTCGCATGTTGTCCGGCGTGCCGACGGCGAGCCCGACCTGCTCTACATCGACCTCCACCTCGTGCACGAGGTGACCAGCCCGCAGGCCTTCGACGGGCTGCGGCTGGCCGGGCGGCGGGTGCGCCGTCCCGACCTCACCCTCGCGACCGAGGACCACAACGTGCCGACCGCGGACATCGAGCTGCCCATCGCCGACCGTGTGTCGGCGACGCAGGTGGAGACGCTGCGGCGCAACTGCGCCGAGTTCGGCATCCGGCTGCACCCGATGGGCGACCGCGAGCAGGGCATCGTGCACGTCATCGGCCCGCAGCTCGGGCTGACGCAGCCGGGCATGACGATCGTCTGCGGCGACTCGCACACCAGCACGCACGGCGCGTTCGGCGCCCTCGCCTTCGGCATCGGCACCAGCGAGGTCGAGCACGTGCTGGCCACCCAGACGCTGCCACTTCGTCCACTGAGGACGATGGCCGTGACGGTGCCCGGACGGCTCGCCCCCGGCGTCACGTCCAAGGACGTGATCCTCGCACTGATCGCGCGGATCGGCACCGGCGGCGGCCAGGGTCACGTGGTCGAGTACCGCGGCGAGGCCGTCGAGGCGATGTCGATGGAAGCCCGCATGACGATGTGCAACATGTCGATCGAGGCGGGGGCCAGGGCGGGCATGGTCGCTCCCGACGAGACGACCTTCGCCTACCTCAAGGACCGTCCACACGCGCCGACCGGCGGGGACTGGGACGTCGCGCTCGCCCACTGGCGGGGGCTGCGGACCGAGGAGGGCGCCGAGTTCGACCGCGAGGTGGTCCTCGACGCCGCCGAACTGACCCCGTTCGTCACCTGGGGCACCAACCCCGGGCAGGGAGTGCCACTGGCCGGCCGGGTGCCTGACCCGGCCGCGCTGGCCGACCCGCAGCAGCGGGCCGGGGCCGAGCAGGCGCTGGCCTACATGGGGCTGGTGGCCGGCACGCCGATGCGCGAGATCGCCGTCGACACCGTCTTCCTCGGCTCCTGCACCAACGGTCGGATCGAGGACCTGCGTGCCGCGGCAGCCGTGCTGGCCGGCCGCAGCGTGGCCGACGGTGTGCGGATGCTGGTGGTGCCGGGCTCGATGCGGGTCAAGGAACAGGCCGAGCTGGAGGGCCTGCACGAGGTCTTCCTCGCCGCCGGGGCGGAGTGGCGCAGCGCCGGCTGCTCGATGTGCCTCGGCATGAACCCGGACAAGCTCGCCCCCGGCGAGCGCTCCGCGAGCACCAGCAACCGCAACTTCGAGGGGCGGCAGGGCAAGGGCGGCCGGACCCACCTGGTCTCGCCGCCGGTCGCGGCGGCCACAGCGGTCACCGGCCGGCTGGCCGCCCCCAGCGACCTGGACTGACCGGGCCACCTGACGAGACTCTGGAGCTTGCCGTGGAGAAGTTCACCGTCCACACGGGCCGGGTCGTGCCGCTGCGGCGCAGCGACGTCGACACCGACCAGATCATCCCCGCCGAGTGGCTGAAGCGGGTCAGCCGGACCGGCTTCGCCGATGGCCTGTTCTCCGCGTGGCGGTCCGCCGACCCCGACTTCGTGCTGAACAAGCCGGCCTACGCCAGTGCCTCGGTCCTCGTCGCCGGCACCGACTTCGGCACCGGCTCGTCTCGCGAGCACGCTGTCTGGGCGCTGCAGGACTTCGGTTTCCGGGTCGTGCTGTCTCCACGCTTCGGCGACATCTTCCGCGGCAACTCCCTGAAGGCCGGTCTGCTCACCGTCGTCGTCCCGCTGGACGTCGTGCAGGACGTCTGGGCGCGGGCCGAGGCCGATCCGGCCAGCGAGCTGACCGTGGACCTCGAGGCGCGCGAGGTGCGGTTCGCCGAGCGTGCGGTGCCGTTCGAGCTCGACGACTTCACCCGGTGGCGGCTGCTCAACGGGCTCGACGACATCGGCCTCACCCTGCGGCACACGGACCTGGTGGCCGGGTACGAGGCCCGCCGCTCCGGCTGGTTGCCGACGACCGTCCCGGTCCGGTGACCCGGGGAGACCCGTCGACGGCGCCTCCGACGCCCCGCTGGGACGCCGCCCCGTACGCGGCCAACACCGCCCACCACCGGCGACACGACCAGGACTTCCTCTCCGGGGTCGCGATCCGCAGCGGGGCACGGGTGCTCGACCTCGGCTGCGGCGTCGGCGATCTGACCGCCCGCCTCGCCCAACTGGCCGGGGACGGCGAGGTGCTCGGGGTCGACGCCGACCCGGACATGGTCGCGATCGCCCGGCAGCGGGCGCAGTCGAGCCGGCTGCGCTTCGCCGTCGCCCGCGCGCAGGAGCTCGACCGGGTGCTGCCGGCCCGCTCGATCGACGTGGTCGTCTCGGTCGCGGTGCTGCACTGGATCCCGGCCGCGGACCACCCGCGGGTGCTGGCCCAGGTCCGACGGGTGCTGCGGCGGCGAGGACTGTTCCGCGCCGAGTTCGGCGGCAGCGGGC
>DASPYH010000193.1:0-5923 GCA_035636875.1 Mycobacteriales bacterium
CACCGCGTGCCCCGCGGCCAGCGCGACGGCGAGGGCGGTCGGGGCGAGGAACTTCTGCCCGTCGCGGAGCAGGCCGCCGCCCGGAACGTGCACCACGACCGCGGTGAGCACGCCGTCCAGGACTGGAACGGCGCCGGCGGCGGCGAGGAGCAGCCCGCCCGCCGCCGCGGCGACAAGCCCGGCGCCGGATGCCGCGAGCAGCCGTGAAGTGCCCAGTGCGACGACGGCGGCGACGCCGGCGACGGCGACGACCGCGAGCGCGGAGTTCCGGCCGGCCGGCCACGCGGCCGGGTTCCAGATGCCGCCCAGGGTGGCAATGCTGCCCACCAGCCCCAGCGGGGTGTCGGCGCGGGCGGCGAAGGCCGGGACACCGGCCGGGTCGGAGGGCACCCCGCCGGGCCGCGCCAGCGCCGGCACCAGCCAGCTCGCGTTGACCACGGCGGCGAAGCCGACCACCAGGCCGAGCGCAGCCGGCCCCGCCGGCCCGGACCGCCGCGGCTCGACCCGGCCGCTGGGATCTCCCGCCTCGGACCGGCCGGGACGCCGCCGGAGGGGGACGTCGGGCACGCCGAGAACGGCCAGCGCGGTGCCGGTGGCGATGAGCGCGGAGGTCGAGCCGGCCAGCGCAGCCCCGCCGAGCCAGAGCAGCAGCGGCGGGAGCGGACCGTCGCCGCGGCGGTATGCAAGGGCGGCACCCGCGACCCACGGCAGCACCGCGTACCCGAGCAGGAAGCTCCAGTGCCCGATCACCAGCCGCTCGGCTACGTAGGGGTTCCAGGCGTACGCGACCGCCGCGGCGGCCGAGCCGCATCGAGTCTGCAGTAGCCGCGCCGCTCCCCACCCGGCCACCACGAAGACTGCCAGCAGCAGCGCCTGTTGGACCGCGGCCGCCGCCACCGCCCGGGCAAGCAGGTCGGCGACCATCTCGGTCGGTACCGCCCGCGGCACCGACCCGTCCGTGGCGAGCACCGTGGCCGTTATCGGAGGGTCCGGCACGAAGACCATGTCGTACGACAGGACGACGCCGCGGCCGAGCACCGGGGCGAGCACGACGAGCCCGGCGAGCAGGCCGACGACGAGCCCGACCACACCGGCCGGGCGGCCGGTGCGTGCTGCCGGCCGGCTGCTCCTCACCGCCGCTCGACCTCCGCGAACGCCTCGCCCATGCGCGCGCACTGGGTCCGCAGCTCGTGGCGCTCCTCGACGTGCCGGCGGTTCACGGCGCCGATCCGGGCCCGGCGTGGCGGATCGGCGAGCAGCCCCACCAGCGCCGTGCCCAGCGCCTCCGCGTCGTCGACCACGCGCTCGTTCGGCGGCCGCACGATCTCGTGGTTGGTGCCGCAGACCGTCGTCACCACCGGCAGACCGCAGGCCATCGCCTCCAGATAGGCCAGGCCGAACTGCTCGGACCACTTCCAGGTCGAGCGCGGCGCTGTGACGAAGACCGCCGACTCCCGCAGGACCTGCGCGACCCGGTGGCGGTCGCCGCTGCCGATGTGCTCGATCCCGCTGGCGGGGTCGGCAGCCGCCCGGCGGACGAGCCCGGCCAGCGGACCGTCACCGAGCACCCGCAGCCGCGCGCTGGGTATTTGCCGGCGCACCAGCGCGAACGCGTGCAGCACCCGGTCGATCCCCTTGTTGCGTGCCAGCGGCGAGACGTAGGCGAGCACCGGCTCCGTCACCGGCGCGTCCGGCGGCCGGAACAGGGTCAGGTCCGCGCCCGGGTGGACGACCCGGATCCGGTCCTCCGCGACCCCCAGCACCCGCAGGTGGTCGGCCGCGCCGTGCGCCAGGCAGAGGAACAGGTCGGCTGTGTCCAGCGCGCGGCGGACGGCGTCCCGATAGGGCGGGAGCCGGTAGAGCGGCTGCCGGGGGTCGTTCTCCCAGGTCAGCACAGCCTGGCGGAGGTGGTGGCGGCGCACGTAGCCGGCCACCTGGCCGGTGACGAGGCTGCAGAGCTCCAGCGAGGCGCACCAGTCGTATGCCGGCGCGGCTGCCGCGAGCTCGTTCACCCAGGCCAGGGCACCCGCCTCGACGAACCGCCGGACCGGCCGGCGGTAGGTCGCCGGCAGCCACACCACGTCGCCGCCCGGCTCCTCTGCGGCCAACGCCGCGACCTTGGTGCCGGGCATGCCGGCCAGCCAGGACAACTCGCGTCCGGGTCGCTGGTCCGCGAGCGACGCCCAGAGCAGCCTGCGGGTCACGGCCGATCCACCGGGCCCCGCTCCGCTCGCCGGCCCTGCCAGTAGCCGATGCCGTACGCGGCGGCCTCGAGGCTCCGCAGCAGGACGACGCCGGCGGCGAGACCCGGCCGGCGCAGCAGGAGGCGGCGGTGCCGCAGCAGGGCACGCAGCGTGCCGGCCCCCTGCTCCCGGAGCGCTCCGGGGTTCTTCGCGGCGAACGCGGGCAGGCTCCGGCCGTAGTAGACACGCTTGGCGAGCACCCCACGCAGCGTCAGCCGCCCCTCGTCGTGCTCGATCAGCGCATCCGCCGCGAGCGCGACCGTTGCCCTGTCGGCGCGCAGCCGCAACCGCAGGTCGGTGTCCTCGGGCCCGGCCATGGCCGCGTCGAACCCGCCGATGCCGCCCAGCACCTCGCGGCGGATGAACCGTGGATTGTGCAGGCCCGCGTCGTCCTGATAGCAGGAGCGTTCCAGCGCGCGGCAGGCGGTCCAGAACCCGGGGCCGATGCTCAGCTCCGGGATGGACACCGCGACCGCGCCGGTGCGCTGCGCGGCCGCGACGGCCAGCCGGGTCACCGATGGCCGGAGCACCATGTCGGAGTCGATCCAGAGCACCCACTCGCCGCGGGCAAGCTCGACGCCGCGGTTGCGCTGGGCGCTTCGCTCCGGGCCCCCTCGGACCGCGACGTCCGCCAGATCACGGGCGATCTCGAAGGTGCCGTCACTGCTGTGGTTGTCGACGACGATGAGCTCCAGGGCGGAATGGTCCTGGGCGCGCACCGACTCGAGGCAGGCGCGGATCGTGCGCACGACGTTGCGTGTCGGCACCACGACGCTCACCAGGGGGGTCACTGCGACACTTCCTCGGCTCCACGGTCAGGATCGGCCCGCTCCGCCCGGACGACGCCGACCCCGAGGAGCAGCAGGCCGGCGGCCGCCAGCCGGTGCGGCCACAGGTTGTCGGCGACGACGCGGGCGGTGAGCACCCCGCCGAGGTCCGGGCGCAGTGCCAGCCACGCGACCGGCACAGCGGCGAGGACCGCGGCGGCGGCGCCGATCACCGTACGCGGCGCCGGGCGGCGCAGCCGGTGCCAGGCGGCGACGGCCGCCATGACGGCGGCGAGCGGGAGGCCGCCGAGCACCCAGGCCAGCACCACCGCGCCGATCCACGGGGCGAGATCACGGACCCGCCCGCCTCGGGCCGACCCGACGGTGCGGGACGGTCGGACACCTGGAGCCCGCCCGGGCCCGCCGTCCCGGGACGGTTCCTGCGGGCCGGTCGCGACGTCGGGTCTGGCGCGGCCGCCGGGCCGCCCCGCGAAAGCCCGCGGCGGCGCCCGCAGCACGAGCAGCAGCAGGCAGCCGAGAACCGCGGCCGCGGATGTCGCGAGCGCCGGGTCCGCCATCCGCTGCGGCCCGTACCAGATCAGCGCGGTGTGCTCGGAGCCCGGCAGGTCCACCCGCCAGCCGGCGGCGTACCCGTCCACCAGCACCGGCGCCCCCAGGTCGATGCCGTCGACGCTCGCCCGCCAGCGCGGGTCGTACGCCTGCCCCGAGACGAGGTACCACGGTCCGGACCCACCGGTGACCCGTACCGTGCTGCGCGGCCCGCGGCCCGGCTCGACCGAGTAGCGCGGACCGGGCGGGACCGTTGCCGCTCGCGGGCCGTCGCCGAGCGGGTCGCGCAGCACCAGCTCGTCCGGCTGCCACCCCGCGACGGCCCGGACCGAGTGGTCCCCGGCCACCAGCCGGACAGCATGGCAGCCCGCCCATGGCACCGGGTTCGCCGTGGTGATCGGCTGCGCCGGCCGCATGAGCAGCGGCCGGCCGTCCACAGTGGAGACCTCGACGCAGGCCTTTGCCGCTCGTGCCGCCGACGGGATGATCCGGGCCCCGCCGAAGTCGACCTCGGAGATCCGGACCGATGCCGAAGGCCGAGCGGAACGGGTGGCCAGCAGCGTGAGCCGCATCCTGGACGCCTGCCGGGCGGCGAAGTGGATCCGCCGCCGGCCGGGCCCTACCTCGCCGTCGGCGACGACCGTTCCATCGAGCGCCACCCGTACCCGGGTGACCCAGTCGGTCAGCCCCGCCCGACCGGCCTGCGTCACGTCCACGTGGTCCACCCGCCGCCGCGGCGCCACGACCTCCATCGCCTGCCCGACCGTCGGCTCTCCCGGCAGCCAGGCCGTGTCCGGCCGCCCGTCCAGCGCCTGCGACGCGCGCAGCGTCGGCAACCCGAACGCTCGCGAGGTCGAGGTCGCTGTCACCTCCGAGGATGCGCCCGCGAGCGTGTCCAGGTCCCGCTCCGGGAGGTCCTGGCTCGGCCGGACGACGCCGTACGCCCGGTAACCGCGCGAGACCGGCAGCGTCAAGTCGCGGTCGAGACCGGTCTCCTCGTCGTCGGCGAGCGCACTGCCCCGCTCCCGGCTCAGCACGACGTCCACCGGGGTACG
Source organism: Mycobacteriales bacterium (assembly GCA_035636875.1). GTDB lineage: Bacteria > Actinomycetota > Actinomycetes > Mycobacteriales > CADCTP01 > CADCTP01. Next base: position 4,636 of record DASPYH010000193.1, read on the forward strand.
GCCCAGTGCGGCTCGGCCCCGCTCATCGAGGTGGCCGGTGAGCTGCGGCAGCGTCCGCGGCAGTCGCGCCACTCGGGTCAGCCGCACGCCCGGGACGCTGACCTCCTCGAGGCCGACCAGCCCGAAGCCCTCACCGCTGGTCCGCTGAACGGTGACCCGCACGGAGTCGGCGCGAACGGGCCGGGCCGGAATCCAGACCGCCTTGCCCGCGGCATCCAGATCCACGTCGATCCTCCGGTCGCCGACCTGCAGTCGGATCCGGCTGATCTGCACCGGACCCCGACTGGCCTGGACCGATACTCTCGGCACCGCCCGGACGGAGCCGAATCGGACCGTCAGCGACTGCCCGACGGCCCGGTTGAAGTCGCCGAACTGCCAGGCCGTGCGTGGGTCGCCGTCGACCGCGTTCTCGGCGGCACCCGCCGAGATTGGGCCGAAGGCGGAGCCGACATCGGTGACCTCGGCCGATCCGCCGGTCACCTCGAGCACGGTCTGCCGCTCCGGACCGCCGAGCGCCCGGGTGCTCCCGAGGTCCGCCGTCGCCGCCAGCAGCGGTCCCTGGCTGCCGCCCAGCCGGCCGGGCACCGTGCTGCGCCGGCGGTTCGTGTCGGTGAGCACGAGTCGGCCGGTCTCGGGCAACACGTCGGCGAGCTCGGCGGGCGTGAGGTCGGCCAGGTAGCGGAAGGTGGGCGAGCCGGCGAGCAGCCCGGCGGCGGACAGCGGTGCGAGAGCCCAGCCGTCCCCGTCCACGAGGACGGTACCGGCGGACGCCTCGGTCCGGGTTATCGGGCGGCCACCGGCCACCGAGTACCGCTGCAGAGGGGGAAGCGCTGCCTCGAAGGCCGAGCTCGGCGGGTAGCGCGGGGAGACCGTGTTCTGCCCCGGCTCGCCCCAGGTGCCGCGCGGCAGCAGCCCGGGGTCACCGCCGAGTTGGTCCTGCATCGTCTGCGGGCGCCCACCGCCGCTGTCCTCCCACACCACGTCGTTGCGCAGCAGCAGGTCGCCGACCCCGAGGTAGCGGGCCGCGCTGGACATCGCCCCGGGCGGCAGCGTCCCCTCGTTCAGCCCGGTGTCCAGGGCGGCGAGCAGGTTCGCCGCGGCCGGCGACGTCGCCGGAATGGCCGTACGGACCAGCGACGGCCGGTCGAGGACCGAAGTCGACAGGTCGTCCGGCCGGTCCTCGGACCACCGGTACGACGCGAGCACCTCGCCCGGCACGAGCCAGACCCGCTGGTCCGCCGGGCCCGCATTGAGGTCGGCCGCGGCCTGCCGCCAGTAGTCGGGCAGG
>DASPYH010000194.1:0-6670 GCA_035636875.1 Mycobacteriales bacterium
CGCCACCGGCAGCGCCAGGTCGCCCTGCCGCCACTCGTCCGGGTGGTCCGCCTCGCCCAGGGAGCCGGCGCGGGAGACCAGCATCTCCCGGCTGAACCGCAGCAGGTCCGGCTGCTCGCGCCGCGCCCGCTTCCACCAGGCGTCGAAGTGCCGCCCGGACACGACCTCGGCCGGCACCCGCCGGTCGTAGAAGTCGAACAGCGCCTGGTCGTCGACGAGGATGTCCCGCCGCCGGGCCCGGTGCTCGAGCTCCTCGACGTCCGCGAGCAGGTCTGCGTTCTCGGCGAAGAACGCGTGCCGGGTCTCCCAGTCGCCCTCGACCAGCGCGTGCCGGATGAACAGCTCCCTGGCCAGCTCCGGGTCGACTCCGGCGTAGTCGACCATCCGGCCCACCACGATCGGCAGGCCGTAGAGGGTGACCCGCTCCGTCGCGACCACCCCGCCGCGCCGCTTCGACCAGTGCGGCTCGCTGTAGGACCGGACCACCAGGTGCCCGGCCAGCGCCTCGGCCCACTCCGGCTCGATCCTGGCGACCGTCCGCCCCCACAGCCGGGAGGTCTCGACCAGCTCGGCGGCCACGACCCAGCGCGGCGGCTGCTTGCCCAGCGCCGAGCCCGGGAAGAGGGCGAACCGGGCGCCTCGCGGCCCGGCGTACTCCCGGCCGCGCGGGCCGGTGCCCTCCCGCATGCCGACGTGGGAGAGCAGCCCGGCCAGCAGCGAGCGGTGTACGGCGTTCGGGTCGGCTGGCGTGGTGCCGGTGCGGATGCCGAGCGAGCGGGCCACCTGGCGCAGCTGCCCGTACAGGTCCTGCCACTCGCGCACCCGCAGGTAGTGCAGGAACTCCGTCCGGCACAGCCGCCGGAACGCGCTGGAGGACAGCTCGTCCTGCCGGTCCTGCAGGTACTCCCACAGCCGCAGGTACGCCAGGAAGTCGGAGCCGCGGTCAGCGAAGCGGGCGTGTGCGGCATCGGCCGCCTGCTGCTGCTCGACCGGTCGCTCCCGCGGGTCCTGGATGGACAGTGCGGCGGCGATGACGAGCACCTCGTGCACGGCGCCGTTCCGGTCCGCCTCCAGCACCATCCGGCCGAGCCGCGGGTCGACGGGCAGCTGGGCGAGTCGCCGGCCAACGGCGGTCAGCCGCCGGCGGGGGTCCACTTCGGACGGGTCGAGCGCGCCGAGCTCGTGCAGCAGCGCCATCCCGTCGGCGACCGAACGGCGGTCCGGCGCGTCCACGAACGGGAACGCGCCGACGCCGCCGAGCCCGAGCGCGGTCATCTGCAGGATGACCGATGCGAGGCTGGTGCGTTGCACCTCGGGCTCGGTGAACCTGGGCCGGCCCGCGAAGTCCTCCTCGGTGTAGAGGCGGATGCAGATGCCGTCAGAGGTGCGCCCGCAGCGGCCCTTGCGCTGCTCGGCGGACGCCTGCGACACCGGCTCGATCGGCAGCCGCTGCACCTTCGTCCGGTGGCTGTAGCGCGAGATCCGCGCCGTGCCGGGGTCGACGACGTACCTGATGCCGGGCACCGTGAGGGAGGTCTCCGCGACGTTGGTCGCCAGCACGACCCGCCGGCCGGCGTGCGGCTGGAAGACCCGATGCTGCTCGGCCGCGGACAGCCGCGCGTACAGCGGCAGCACCTCCGTCGCGTCCGGTCGGGACCGGCGCAGCGCGTCCGCCGCGTCCCGGATCTCCCGCTCGCCGGACAGGAAGACCAGGACGTCGCCGGGCCCCTCCGCGGACAGCTCGTCGACGGCGTCGCAGATCGCCTGCACCTGGTCGCGGACCTCTCCGTCGGACCGGCCGGCTCCGTCGGCGCGGTCGCCGGCCACGACCAGGGGCCGGTGGCGGACCTCGACCGGATACGTGCGGCCGGACACCTCGATGACCGGTGCGCCGTCGAAGTGCCGGGAGAGGCGGTCCGGGTCGATGGTCGCGGAGGTGACGACCACCTTGAGGTCGGGCCGGCGGGGCAGCAGTTGCTTGAGGTAGCCGAGCAGGAAGTCGATGTTCAGGCTGCGCTCGTGCGCCTCGTCGAGGATGATCGTGTCGTACCGGCGCAGCATCCGGTCGTGCTGGATCTCGGCGAGCAGGATGCCGTCGGTCATCAGCTTGACCGCGGTCTCGTCGCCGGCCCGCTCGGTGAACCGGACCTGGTAGCCGACCGCCGCGCCGAGCGGGACGCCGAGCTCCTCCGCGATCCGTTCGGCAACCGTGCGGGCGGCAAGGCGGCGGGGCTGGGTGTGGCCGATCGTGCCGCGGATCCCGCGGCCGAGCTCCAGGCAGATCTTGGGCAGTTGGGTGGTCTTCCCGGAGCCGGTCTCGCCGGCGACGATCACCACCTGGTGATCCCGGATCGCCGCCCGGATCTCGTCCTTCCTCGCCGTGATCGGTAGCTGGTCCGGATAGGACACCGCCGGCACCGCGGCCCGGCGGCGCTGCACCCGCCGCTCGGCCTCCTCGATGTCCGCGGCGATCCTGGCCAGCAGCTCGGGTGCCGGACCGCTCCCGCGCTCGGCGCGCGCGCCGTCCAGCCGGCGCCGCAGGCGATGCTCGTCGCGCAGCGTCAGCTCGGACAGCCGAGACCGCAGCTCGGCCAGGGTGGGGGTCATCCAGAGTGCCAACGATCCCGGCCGGAACCGGATTCCGGCCAGCCCGGTGCCGGCGGGCCGTCAGGGGCCAGGCGGGACCTGACCGGGACGGCTCCGCTCGGAGTGCTCCGCGCGGACCTGGTCGGCCAGGGCGCGCGCGTAGCCGCCGGCCAGGGCGCCGAGGAGGGCGTTGAGCGGGCCGGAAAAGGTCACCCCGTCCAGACCGAGGTCGGCGAGCAGGGCGTTGGCGAGCACCACCATGGTGACGTCCAGCACCTCGGGCCGGGTCAACCGCAGCTCGATCAGGGCGGTGCCGACCGCGACGGCCGCCGCCCGGTCGACCGGCTCGGCGAGCAGCGCGTCGTGCAGCGACTCCAGGTGGCCGCGCAGGTGCAACTCGATCTCGGCCCGCGACGCCGGCCTCGGGACGTACGGCGCCAGCGCCTGCGCCCACTCCCTGGCAAGCCGGGCCTTGCCCCACCGGTCATCGGGCGGGGGACGCGACCACTCCCGTGCCGCCATCTCAGGCCTCGACCGCCGCGCGGACGCCCAAGCCCCGCCGGCAGACCGCGGCCTGCGTCGCCGGCGCCCGCATCACCGCGACTGGATCCACATCAACATAAACGATGCGGGACCACGGTGCGGTGTCAGGCCACACCGCAAAGCAGCCGGCGGACTTGCTGGGGTGCCATCGGGGGAGCAGTGTCGTGCCGGTGCCGCGACCCCCCGCGCGCACACCATTCGGACCCACAGGAGGAGCCCATGCCGAGCAGGGACGCGACCACCCACTGGGAGGGCGGGCTGCAGGACGGGACCGGACACGTCACCCTTGACTCGTCCAACGCCGGGCAGTTCGACGTCTCGTTCCCCACCAGGGCCGGCAACCCCAACGGGCAGACCAGCCCGGAAGAGCTCATCGCCGCCGCGCACTCGTCCTGCCTGGCGATGAGCATGACCAATGTGCTGGAGCGCGAGGGGTTCACTCCGCAGAGCATCGACGTCAGCTCCGACGTCACCCTGAGCCCGGACAAGGGCGGCGGCTTCGCGATCACCAGCGTCGACGTCACGCTGCGCGCCGTCGCGCCCGGGATCGACGCCAATCGATTTATTGAGCTGGCCAAGACGGCAGAGCAGACCTGTCCGGTGAGCAAGGCGCTCGCCGGCACGACGATCACGCTCGACGCCGCACTCGGCTGAGCCGCCGCTGCCCTCGTCCCCGCCTTCGGCGCGGCCGGTGCGCGGTCCTGCGCACCGGCCGTCGCCGTGGTCCGGCACTGCCCGCCCGAACCCCCGGGGCGGCCCGGCGGTCGGGCGGGGCAGCGCCGGCTCGCAGGCCCGACCGTCCGGCGGTGGGCCAGCTCCCCTCAACCGGTCGCGACCGGCTCCCGCACCTGCTCGGCCGGCTGCGCCTGGCCCGGCTCGACGTAGAAGACCAGCCGTCCGTCCTCGATATCCACCCGGAGATGGTCGCCCGGGTCGACCTCGTCCCGCAGCAGCATCGAGGACAGCCTCGTCTCGACCTCCCGCTGGATGGTGCGCTTCAGCGGCCGCGCGCCGAACTCCGGCTGGAAGCCCCGCCGCGCCAGATGGTCGACCGCCCCGTCGGTGAACTCCACGGTGACGTGCTGAGCGGCCAGCCGGCGCCGGGTCTCCTCCAGCATCAGCAGCGTGATCTGCCGCAGCTGCTCCCGGTCCAGCCCGCGGAACAGGATGATCTCGTCGATCCGGTTGAGGAACTCCGGCCGGAAGCGCTGCCGCAGCAGCGGCATCAGCTCGTCCATCAGCGCGTCCCAGTCGACGACGCCGGTGGAGGTCGCCCCCAGGATCCGGTCCGCGCCCAGGTTGCTCGTCATGATCACGACGGTGTTCTTGAAGTCGACCGTGCGGCCCTGCGCGTCGGTCAGCCGCCCGTCGTCGAGCAGTTGCAGCAGCACGTTGAAGACGTCCGCGTGCGCCTTCTCGATCTCGTCGAGCAGCAGCACGCTGTACGGCCGGCGGCGGACCGCCTCGGTGAGCTGACCGGCCTCCTCGTACCCCACGTACCCGGGCGGCGCGCCGACCAGCCGGCTGACCGTGTGCCGCTCCTGGAACTCGCTCATGTCGAAGCGCACGATCCGCGCCTCGTCGCCGAACAGCGCCTCGGCGAGCGCCCGGGCCAGCTCGGTCTTGCCCACGCCGGTCGGACCGAGGAACAGGAACGACCCGATCGGCCGGTTCGGGTCCGCGAGGCCGGCCCGCGCGCGGCGAACGGCCTCCGACACCGCCTCGACCGCCTCGTCCTGGCCGACCACCCGCTTGTGCAGGACCTCCTCCAGCTTCATCAGCCGGGCCCGCTCCTCCTCGGTGAGCTGGGACACCGGGATGCCGGTGGCCCGCGAGACGACCTCGGCGATGTCCTCGGGCGTAACCTCCGGGACCGGGTGCCGCTCGGCCGGCTGCTCGAGCTGGGCCCGGAGGGCGTCGGCCTCGCTGTTCAGCCGGTCGGCGCGCTGGTAGTCCTGCTCGGCGACCGCGCCGTCCCGGTCCCGCTCCAGCGAGGCGAGCCGCTCCTCCTGCTCGCGCCGGTCCGGCGGGCTGGTGGTCGCGCGCAGCCGCACCCGCGCACCGGCCTGGTCCATCAGGTCGATCGCCTTGTCCGGCAGGAACCGGCCGGTGACGTAGCGGTCGGACAGTTCCGCGGCCGCGATCAGCGCCTGCTCCTGGTACCGGACCTGGTGGTGCGCCTCGTACCGGTCGCGGAGGCCACGGAGGATCTCGATAGTCTCGTCGACGGTCGGCTCGGGCACCATCACCGGCTGGAACCGGCGCTCCAGTGCCGCGTCCTTCTCGATCCGCTTGCGGTACTCGTCCAGCGTGGTCGCGCCGACGACGTGCAGCTCGCCGCGGGCCAGGGCCGGCTTGAGCATGTTGCCGGCGTCCATAGCGCCCTCGGCGGCCCCGGCGCCCACCACCGTGTGCATCTCGTCCAGGAAGACGACGAGCTCCTCGCTGTGCTCGCGGATCTCGTCGATGACGGCCTTGAGCCGCTCCTCGAACTCGCCGCGGTACTTGGTGCCGGCGACGAGCCCGGACAGGTCCAGCGACACCACCCGCTTGTTCTTCAGCGGGTCCGGCACGTCGTTGTTGACGATCCGCTGGGCGATGCCCTCGACGATCGCCGTCTTGCCCACGCCGGGATCGCCGAGCAGCGCCGGGTTGTTCTTGGTACGCCGGGACAGCACCTCGATGGTCTGCTCGATCTCCTCGGTACGCCCGACGACCGGGTCGAGCTTGCCCTCCCGGGCGGCCGCCGTCAGGTCCCGGCTGTGCTCGTCCAGCGTCGGCGTCGCCGACTCCGTGGCGGGGGCCCCTTCGCGGCGCTCCCGGCGGGCTCGCAGCCGCTCCGGGCTCGGCAGCTCTCCGGACAGCAGCCGGGCGGCACCGGACTCCGGGTTCGCGGCGATGCCAAGCAGGATGTGCTCGGCCCGGATCGAGTCGGAGCCGGCCGCCTGCGCCTGCCGGTGCGCGTCCAGCAATGCACGCTTGGCCGCCGGCGTCAGCGGCGGGGCGGTCTGCCGCGGCGGCCCGTGCTCCGCCATCGCCTCGAGGTCCTGGGCGAGCTTGTCGACGTCGACGCCGGCCTGGCTCAGCAGCTCCCGGGTGCGCGGCAGTTGGGTGGCCGCCCAGAGCAGGTGCTCGGTGTCCAAGTCGGAGCTGCCCCACTCGGGCGCGGCCTGCGCCGCCCTGGACATGAGCTCCCGGGCCTCGGAGTCGAGCAGCTGGCCGATGTCGACCCGCTGGACGGACGGGGACGGTCGTCCCGCCCTGCCGAACATCGTCTGATCGTCGCCGAAGAAGCGGCGGATGATGTCGTCGAACGGGCTGTCGCCGAACCCGCGGAAGTCGAAGGTGGACACGTGCAGCTCCATTCCGGGCTGTTCACGATGACCCGTCGGAAGGAGCCAGGCCTACCCTCCTCCCCCGGGCTCAAACGGGCGCTCGCGGACGGCACGGGCTACCGTTTCGTGGGCAGTCGAGGGAAGGACTCCGATGCAGACCGAGGTCGTCGAGAACGGCGCGCAGCACCGCTTCGAGGTCCACGTCG
>DASPYH010000195.1:0-4420 GCA_035636875.1 Mycobacteriales bacterium
GCCGGGCCGGGTGCGCCGGTCGGCGTCCAGGTGCGCCCGGGCGGTGCCGGGTAGGGCGAAGCCGAGCCGTTCCTCCAGCGCCCCGACGGTGGGTACCGCCGCGGGGGCGCCGCCGATCCGGACGGAGCGGGCTGGGGGATGCGCGGGGCCGGCGGTGCGGGTGGGGTGGTGCTGCGCGTGGAAGGTGGTGTGGGTGGGGTCCCAGCCGATCTGCCACCAGCCGGACCGGCTGCCCAGGACCACATGCGCGCCGGGTGTGGGGCTGCCGGCGGGTTCGGCCGTGGGCATGGTGTCGGCCAGCACCAGGCCTTCTCCCGCCGGCGGCGGCGGGTCGACCGGTGGGGGTGGCGCGGGCGGCGCTGGGGTGCGCAGCTGGAGGGTGAGGTCGTCGGCGATGCCGCGGGCGGCGGTGATGACCCGCTGGGCGGTCGCGAGGACCAGGTCCGGGTCGCCGCCGGACCAGCCGGTCAGGTAGGGCAGGGTGTGGGCGGAGGCGTCCAGGCCCAGTTCGGCGGTGACCAGGTAGGCCACCGACTCGGCCTCGACCTCGGCCCGGCCCCGCTCCATGGGCTCGGCCGCCGGGTGGGGGGTGTGCAGTCGGATGTGGGCCAGTTCGTGGACGGCGGTCTTCAGCTGCTGCGCCGCCGGCAGGTCGGCACGGAGCGCGACGGTCCGGGCGGCGAAGTCGGTCAGCCCGTTGGACGGGGCGATCCGGGTGGCCTGTTCGGCGGGCAGCAGCCGGTACCCGGCCGCGGTGATCAGCCCGTCGACGGCGGGCCGGAGCTGCTCCGGCGCGGCGGCGGTCAGCGGCCGCGGCGTCACGTCGGGGACGGCGGGTGGGGCGATCAGGGCCCGCTGGTCGAACACGGCGGCCCTCCGGTAGCCGACCACCCGCCGCACCGCCGTCCCGTCCCCGCCGGCCGGGTCGGGCTCGGAGGGGGTGCGGGTGATCGGGGCGAGCACGGCGAGGGACTTCGCGCCGCGGCGGACCTGGCAGCGTCCGCCACCGGCGGCGGGGATCCGCTGCCAGGCCCGGTAGCCCATCACCATGCCGTGGGCGCCTTGCGCGGCGAGCAGCAGACAGTTGTTCGGGCTGTACTGCGGTAGCTGGCGGGCCAGGTCGAGCACGGTCCGCCAGTCGGTGGAGGTGGCGAGCCGGCGGACCGAGTCGACGAGCAGCCGGTGCGCCGCGGCCATCCGCGGGTCCGAGGCGTTCATCGGCCGGCTCCGGCCGTGCGGGCCTGGCGGGCGAGCTGCCGGCGGCGGCGGCGTTCGCCGGTGGCCAGCTCGTACAGGTCCGGGTCGAGATACCAGTACCGGCCGTGCAGGTGCGCCGGCGGCAGCGTGCCGTGCACCAGCAGCGCCTGCCCGGGGGCGACCTGCCGCAGCTGGGAGGCGGGCAGCAGGTCGGTGCGGGTGGGTGCCTCGGACAGGCTGCGCCGCCCGCCCAGGACCGGGCTGAGCAGCCCGGCGGCGTCGCGGGTGGTGGATCGCTGGACGGTGTGTTCGGCGCCGAGCAGGGTGGTGGCGTAGCGGAGGCTGGACTCGTCGGACAGGCCGGCGAAGAACACCTTGGTGACCGCGTTCGCGATCACGATGTCGGCGCGGCGGCCGTACGCGGCGTCGACCTGGGCCTTGGACTGGAACACCAGCAGCAGCTGGATCCCGAGGCCGGCGCAGGTGGAGATCCGCCCGGGCAGGCTGCGCAGCGGCCAGTTCCCGGCCTCGTCGATGACCATCAGCAGCGGCGGGTCCAGCGGCGTCGTGTCCTTCCCGGCCCGGGCGTAGGCCTGCTTGAACAGGTCCTCCACCAGCCCGCCGAGGACCGGCGCGAGCCGGTCCGCCTCGTCCAGGTCGGCGCACAGGTACAGCGTGTTCGCCCCCGCCGCACCGTCCGGTGTGGACGGTGTGCGGTCGAGCAGCCAGTCCAGGTCGACCCGGCTGTCCCCGGCGGTGGCCTGCACCGCCGGCTCCTGCCAGGGTCGGATGATCTGCCGGGCGGTCAGGTACACCGACGACAGCTGCTTCGGGTCCGACCGCCACAGCGCGTCGAACATCTCCACCGCCTGCCGCCCGTCCCCCGCCAGCGGATCCGCGCCGCCGCCGGCGGCCAGATGGACGGCGAGTTGCCGGGGGGACTGCTGGTCCATGCCGAGCACCCAGCCGACCGGCGCCGCCATCGGCAGCCCGCTGGCCGCCGCGACCCAGAACAGCACCGCGAGCAGGTCCTCCCCGGCCGCGGACCAGAACGCCATCTCCCCGGACCCGCCGGACCAGTCCGCGGCGTTCGCGATCGACCGGGCCGCCCGCCGCGCCCCGGCCAGGGTGCCGGCCTCCCGCAGAGGCGACCACGACGTCGACGGCTCGACAGTCGCGTCGACCGGGTCGAACACCCGGACCTCACCCATCCGCCGCCGACGGGCGATCGTCGCCGCCATCAGGTCCGACTTCACGCTCAACGCCAGCACCGGGCCGGACCACTCCAGGATCGCCGGGACCGCCAGCGCGGCGGTCTTGCCGCACTGCGACGGGCCGACCACCACCACCGCGCCCGGCTGCCCGCGCCGCCGCCCGGCGACCGGCCGCAGCAGCCGCGGCACCGCCGGGTCGAGCCGGTTGCCGCGGGTCTCGGTGGCGACCAGACGCCCGCCGACCCGGCCCAGCGTCAGCCGGCCGACAGCGGGCCGGCGTACCCACAGCGGCGCCAGGTCCCACACCCGGGCCAGCCGGGCGTCCGGGTCCACCCCCAGCCGGCGGCGCCGCTGCACCCCCACCCGGCCTCCGCCGGCGCCCGTCGCCCACGCCGCCGCGGCCAGGACAGTAAGCAGGACAGCGGCGGTGGCCGTCCAGTAGCCGACAGGCCCCGGCAACCCCACCGTCGGCGGCCACGCCCCAGTGGGGTCGGCCGGGGCGGCGGCCAGCCGCGGCACCGCCCGGGCCGCGTCCCCCAAGCCCGCCCCAGCCGGCCGGTGCGCGCCGAACAGCAGCACGGCAAGCCGCGCCCCCGGCCACACCGCCCCCACGACGGCCGCGGACACCCCTATGACGGTTACGAGCAGGGTCTCTGCCGCCGGCTGGCCCCCGCTCACGCCGACGCCCCCAGGTCGCCCGCCTCCACATCGCCGACGCCGACCCGCTGCGCCAGCCGGGCAGCGGCCCGACGCCGGCGCCGGCGGACCGTGCTCGCCGTCACCCCGTCCCGGCCGGCTCGTCCGCGGTCCTGCCCAGCAGCACCATGTCGGTCAGCAGCCGCACGTCCTCGCCCGGCAGCCCCCGCCGCACCGCCAACGCCAGCAGCGACAGCACCTGCGCGGACGGATTCGCCGGCGTGTCCGGCGCGGTCCCGTCTAGGCCGGCGACCACGGTGGGCAGCTCGTCCGGCGCGACCGGCCGGGTCGAGCGGACCGCGACCGGCACATACCCGAACAGCCGGGACTCGGCGTCCCACAGCACGTTCACGGCGATCTTCGCCGGCCGCCGGTCCAGCGGATACTCCCCGATCACCAGCCACGCCGACGCCACCAGCTCGTGCAGCACCTCGGCGAACGGGCGGCGCGTCATCCGCGCCCGCCGGGCCGCCCGCCCCACCAGACCGGGCAGCACCCGCTGCAGCACCAGCCGAGTCGCCGCCGCGTCCCCCGCGCGGGCCTCCCCCACCAGCACCGCCAGCCGCCGATCCGCGACCTCCTCCGCCACACTCAGATCCCGGCCGCAGCCGGCGAGCAGCTCCGCGTGGCTGCCGAACCCGGCCAGGCTCGGATACGCCGCCCGCCACCGACGCAGCGCCGCGGCCGCCGCCGGCGTCGACCGCCACCGGTCCCAATCCCCCAGCCACCCGGCGACCGCCGCGTTCCGCGCCTGCCCGACGTCCAGCTCCACATGGCGTCGTGCACTGTCCACTTCGGATGCTGCCTGCTCGTGCGCTGCCATGCGGCCAGCGTCCGAACCGACCTCACCGCCACCCGCACCACCGACATCGCCCGCGGCGCACCCGCCGCCATTTTCTTCGCCCGCCGGCCACCGACCCGGCACCCGGGGGCGCACCACCACCGTCACCACGCCCCGGCCGGTCTCCCGCCGGCGGCGGTCACCGGTTCGCACAACCCACCCAGACAGGCCGGCGACCGGAGCGGAGGTGGGTGTGGTGCCGATGATCGACCGCACCGACGTGCTCGACCGGACCGACCTCGCCGACCTGGTCACCGAGATCTGCGGCCCGCCGCACGGCGGGGGCCGCAGCGCCCGCTGGCACTGCCCCAACCCCGACCACCCCGACGCGCACCCCAGCATGGGCCTCTACACCGGCCGCCAAGGCGTCACCCGGTGGAAATGCCACTCCTGCGGGGAAGGCGGCACCGCCGTCGACCTGGTCATGATCTCCGCTGGGATCGGCGCCCGCGCCGCCCTCCGTGAGCTCGCC
>DASPYH010000196.1:0-2748 GCA_035636875.1 Mycobacteriales bacterium
CGACGTGGACCGGGCGGTCGTCGCGGCTCGTGCCGCGTTCGCTGGATGGGCGGACACGCCCGCGTCGGAGCGGGCCGCCGCGCTGGGCAAGGTCGCCGACGTGCTGCGCGCCCGCCGGGACACCACCGCCCGGCTGATCGCCACCGAGGTCGGCTCGCCGCTGAAGTTCGCGCAGTCAGTCCAGGCGGGCCTGCCGCTGACGGTCCTCGCCTCGTACGTCGAGCTGCTCCCCGGTTGGATCGTCGAGGAGCGGCTCGGCAACTCGCTGGTGATCCGCGAGCCGGTCGGTGTGGTGGCCGCGATCACGCCGTGGAACTACCCGCTGCACCAGGCGGTGGCCAAGGTCGCCGCCGCGCTGGCGGCCGGCTGCACCGTGGTACTCAAGCCGTCCGAGGTCGCGCCCCTGTCGGCGTACGTGCTGGCCGAGGCGGTGGACGAGGCCGGTCTGCCACCGGGCGTGCTGAACGTCGTGCCGGGCACCGGAGCGGTGGCCGGCGAGGCCCTCGCCGCCCACCCGGACGTGGACATGGTGTCGTTCACCGGCTCGACCCGGGCCGGGCGGCGCGTCAGCGAGGTCGCGGCCGGCACCGTCAAGCGGGTCGCGCTGGAGCTCGGCGGCAAGTCGGCGAACGTCGTGCTCGACGACGCCGACCTGCTCGCCGCGGTCAAGGTGGGGCTGGCGAACTGCTACCTCAACGCGGGCCAGACCTGCACGGCGCTGACCCGGATGCTGGTGCCCGCCGCCCGGCACGACGAGGCGGTGTCGCTGGCCGTCGCGGCGACCGAGAAGTACACGGTCGGCGACCCGCTCGCGGAGGGCACCCGGATCGGGCCGCTGGTCTCGGCGGCGCAGCGCGACCGGGTCCGCGGCTACATCGCCCGCGGGGCGGAGGAGGGCGCGATGCTGGCGACCGGCGGCGTCGAGCCGCCGGACGGGCTGGACCGCGGCTTCTTCGTCCGGCCGACCGTCTTCGCCGGGGTACGGCCGGACGCGACGATCGCGCAGGAGGAGATCTTCGGTCCGGTGCTCTCGGTGATCCCGTACTCGTCCGAGGACGAGGCGGTCGAGATCGCGAACGCCACCCCGTACGGGCTGTCCGGCGCGGTCTGGTCGGCCGATCGGGACCGGGCGGTGGCGGTGGCGCGCCGGCTGCGGACGGGCCAGGTCGACGTCAACGGCGGGAAGTTCAACCCGCTGGCGCCGTTCGGCGGCTACAAGCAGTCGGGGACCGGGCGCGAGCTCGGCCACTTCGGCCTGGAGGAGTTCCTCGAGGTCAAGTCGTTGCAGCTGTGAGTTGCAGGTACGCCCGCTGGATCGCGTCGACCGCCTGGTCGCCGAAGTAGGGCAGCTCGCGGGCGGCGTCGGCCGCAGGCCGGCCCTCGGCGTGTGCCGCGCGGGCCACCTCGGCGACCCTCGCCAGCTCGTCCCGCTGCGTCTGGACGTACCCGCGGTCGACGACGGCGCCGTGCCCCGGCACGACGGGGCCCGTGACCAGCGGGAGCAGCGCGTCCAGCGTCGCCGGCCAGTCCAGCGGGAAGCCGTCGCCGAACTGCGGCGGCGCGCCCTCCTCGACCAGGTCCCCGGCCAGCACCAGGTCGGCGTCCGGGACGAGCACCACCAGGTCGTTGTCGGTGTGCCCGCGCCCGAGGTGCCGCAGGTGCACCGGTCGCCCGCCCACCGTCATCGTCGCCACGTCGTCGACAAGCTCGTCCGGGGGGTCGATCCTGCTCGTCGCGACCTGCTCGGCGGCGTCCGGCTGGCCGGTCTCCCGGTAGAGACCCACCACCCGCTCGCGCATCGCCTCGCCGGTCGTCGCCAGCGCCTCCGCGCAGCGGCGGTGCCCCCAGATCGCGGCTGGCCGGAAGGCGACGTTGCCGAACGTGTGGTCGAAGTGCATGTGCGTGTTGACGACGACCCAGGGGTCCCGGGTCACCAGCCGGACCGCGTCGGCGAGCTCGCGACCCTGCTCCTCGCTGGCGCGGGTGTCCACCACCACGCAGGCGCCCGCACCGACCACGAGGCCGACGTTGAGGTCCATCGACCGGTGCCGCCGGACGTACACCCGGTCGCCCACCTCGCGCCACTGATCGGCCGTCACCCGCGCACCGTACGCCGGTCCGCGGCCGAGGACTCCCACCGCGTGGAGCCGCGCCGATCCCGCCACCGGGCCAGCGGTCCGGGCCAAGCACTGCCAGACTGCGCAGCATGCGCGTCTACCTCGGGTCCGACCACGCCGGCTTCGAGCTCAAGGCCCACCTGATCGAGCACCTGGCCGCGGCCGGGCACGAGCCGGTGGACTGCGGGCCGCACGCCTACGACCCGGACGACGACTACCCGCAGTACTGCTTCCGCACAGCCGAGCGGGTCGTCGCCGATCCGGGCAGCCTCGGGGTGGTGATCGGCGGATCGGGTAACGGCGAGCAGATCGCGGCGAACAAGGTGCCCGGCGTTCGGGCGGCGCTGGCGTGGAGCGAGCAGACCACGCGGCTGGCGCGGGAACACAACGACGCGCAGGTGGTCGCGGTCGGTGCCCGCATGCACCCGGTGCAGGACGCCACGCGGTTCGTCGACATCTTCCTGGCGACGCCGTTCAGCGGCGGCGAGCGGCACGTGAAGCGGCTGCGGATGGTGGCCGAGTACGAGGGGCTCAGCTACCACAGCCCGATTCCGCCGGCCTAGCTCGGGCCCGCCTGGCCCTCGGGCTTCGCCTCCGGTGGCACGTAGTGCCGGTGGACGATGACGAGGTC
>DASPYH010000197.1:0-4040 GCA_035636875.1 Mycobacteriales bacterium
CGACCCCATCGTGCTGGTGCACGCACGGGCCCTGATGGTGCCGCAAGCGATGGGCGCGACCGCCTACATCGACGCCGACATCCGCGAACCGGAGCGGATCCTCTCCTCCGACGAGCTGCGGGCGACTCTCGACCTGCACAAGCCCGTCGGCCTGATGCTCGTGGCGATTCTCATGCTCCTCAGCGATGCGGAGGACCCATGGAGCAAGGTCCGCACGCTGATGGACGCGCTGCCCTCCGGCAGCCACATCGCGATCACGCATCCCACCGGTGATTTCAATCCGGGGGAGATGGCCGCCGCCGTCGCGGCGGCGAGCCGGGGCGGGATCACGCTCGTGCCGCGGACCCGTGCCGAGGTGGCCCGGTTCTTCGACGGCTGGGAGTTGATCGAGCCGGGTGTCGTGCCGGTGATGGCGTGGCGACCGGACGGCTCACCGCCGGCCGACCCGACTGCGGCCTACTACTGGGCCGGAGTCGCCCGCAAGCCGTAGGACCTACTCCTGACCTGCCGGCTCGGTCGCGGGCCGGTCGGTGAGCCAGCGGCGGACCTGCTCGTAGACCCGCGGGTGGTTGAGCAGGTCGAGGTGGTGCAGGCCGGTGAGCCGGTGGACGTGCCCGCCGGGGAAGGCCATCCGCCGCTCGTCGCCGGTGTCGCCCGACGCGCTCGACGGGCGGACCAGGAGGTCGCCGAGCAGGTCGCCGACGACGGAGTCGGCTTCGCCGACGGCGGTGCCGAGGACGACGAAATGCCGGGCGCCCGGGTGCAGCGGCACGTGGGTGCGGTGGTTGCCCAGGGCATCCGGGTGGTGGCCGGCCCAGTCGGCGTCGACGAGGTTGCCGTGCCGGAGATCCTTGATGCCGACGCTGCGCGCGGCAAGGACGGCGGCGAGCGGGCGGGTCTCACCGAGCAGGCCGAACGCATGCGTCAACAGGCTGACGCCCTGCTCGAGCGGCGCGCCGAGGTGCGGCGTCCCGAGCGAGATGGTGTCCCGGACCAGCGGCGGCCAGCCCGCCTCGCCGGCACCGCGGTCGATCGCCTGGGCCAGCGCGCTGCGCGCCACCAGCCCGCCCATCGAATGGCCGACCAGCAGCAGGTCCTCCACCGGCACCGGCCAGGCGGCGACCAGGTCGTCGAGCAGCCGGTCGAGCTGCCGGCCGTTGACGGACACCCGCAGGCCGGTGTTGTACCGCAGCCACACCGGCGTGTAGCCCAGATCGCGCCGCAGCTGTCTGCCGTAGGTCACGTCGGGCCGCCCGTAGTGGCGTACGGACTTGTAGCTCCAGGCGTCCTCGTTCTCGATCAGCCCGTGCAGGAACACCGCGACCCGACCGCTCGCGCCCGGATAGGCCGCGGCGACCGCCTCGCGCCGCGCGGGGACGTCACGCCCGTCGACGCGAAGGGCCATCGGCAGGGCCAACTGCTCGACGTCCCGCTCCAGCAGGTCACCATGCCAGCCGTTGAGGACGGACAGCGCGACACGCGCTGCCGCCGACGCGTCCAGCGGACGTCCCTCCTGCGCTCGCATCGCCAGCACCCAGCCGGCCGCACGGCTGCCGGCCGACAGCGACGTGCCGACGCCGGCGTACACCGCGCCCGCGACCGCGTCGTGCACCACCTGGACCGGCTCCGCTACCGGACCGATGCTGCGGAACACCCGGCCGGAGATGCCGAAGTGCAGCTCGCGTATCCGCCTGGTGCCGCCCCCGAGGGCGATCCCGCCGAGCTTCCCGAGCCCTCGAACCTCATCCGCTCGCATCACACCGCCCCGCTGTCCGGCGTCTTGTCGGGAGTCGGCTCGGCCCCGCTGGCAGGATCCTGTCGTCAGGACTCGTCCGGATCGGACGCGTTGTACCGCGCGTCGTGCGCCTTCCGCGGCGCGCAGACCGAGGCGAACGAGCACGCGCAGGTGCGACCGCCGTCCTTGAGCCGGACCTTGACCGTCTCGCTGGGAACGTTGATGTCGACCACCCGGCCGGGGCCCTCGGGCGTGTCCACCTCGGACCCGCGGGGGGGCACGGTGTCGTGCGCCTTCGCGTACAACGGGTGCTCGTACTTCAGGCAGCACAGCAGCCGCCCGCACGCCCCCGAGATGCGCAGCGGGTTCAGCGGCAGGTCCTGGTCCTTCGCCATCCGGATGGACACCGGCTCGAAGTCCTTGAGGAAGGTCGCGCAGCACAGGTCGCGCCCGCACGAGCCGATGCCACCCTGCACCCGCGCCTCGTCCCGCGGCGAGAGCTGGCGCAGCTCGACCCGGCAGGAGAGGGTGGCGCCGAGGTCGCGGACGAGGGCCCGGAAGTCGACCCGGTGCGGCGCCGAGAAGTAGATCGTGGTGCGGTTGGTGGCCGGGACGTGGTCGACGCCGACGACCTTCATCGGCAGCTTGTGCTCACGGACCAGCCGCTTGGCGGCGACGCGGGCGTCCGCCTTGCGGCGGCGGATCACGGCGTCGCGGCCCAGGTCGTCCGGTCCGGCGATGCCGGCAAGCACCGGCATCCCACCGGTGTCCTCGCTCACCCACTGCGGCGCCCACACGCACTCGGCGACCTCGGGGCCGTCGTCGGTGGGCACCAGGACCTTGTCGCCGACCTTCGGCGAGTGCGGGCCCGGGTCGAGGTAGTAGAGCCGGCCGTACCGCTCGAAGCTCACCGCGCAGACCATGCCCACTCTCGGAGGGTACGGGCCCAGCGGCGCCGTCCGCGCCCCGGAGGAAACGGTTGCGCCGCTGCGGGCGGTGCCAAGGCCGGGAAACGGCGGCGGGCGGGTCCTACGGCAGCCGGAGCGCGACGGTCATGGCCTCGACCGCGATGCGCGGCTTCACGTTGAGCTCCAGCGCCTCCCGGCACTCGAGCACGGCGTCCAGCCGGTCGAGGACGCCCTCCGGCGGGAGAGCGGCGGCGAGGCGGCGTGCGTCGGCGACGGCGTCCGGGTGCGCCGGTCGCACGGCCGCGTCCGACTGGGCGAGCAGGACGTCCCGGTAGAACGCGGCCAGGTCGACCAGCGCCCGGTCCAGCGCGTCCCGTTGCGCCCGGGTGGTGCGCGACCGCTGCCGGCGCTCCAGCTCCCTTAGCGCGCCGGCACTCCCACGGGTCGCGGCCGCGGCACCCTTGCCGGTGCCGCCGGCGCCGAGCGCCTGCTTGAGTGCCTCGGTCTCCGGCTCGTCCAGCTCGGCTGACAGCGCCGCGGCCTCCTGCTCGGCCGCGGTGACGAGCTGGTCGGCGGCGGTGAAGCAGGCGGACAGGGTGGTCAGCGAGGCCGGCACGCAGAGCACGGCACGGCGCCGCACGCGGGCCTCGTGATCGCGCGCGAGCCGGCGGGCGCGGCCGACGTGTCCCTGCGCGGCCTGGGCGGCCCAGTCGGCCGTGGCGGGGTCGACGCCGTCACGCCGGGCCAGCACCTCGGCGACCGCGTCCGCCGGCGGGGTGACGAGCATGACCACCCGGCAGCGTGACCGGATGGTGACCGCAATGTCGTCCGGGTGGGTGGACGGTGCGCAGAGCAGGAAGACCGTCCGGCTCGGCGGCTCCTCGACCGCCTTGAGCAGCGCGTTGGACGCCGCCTCGGTGAGCCGGTCGGCGTCCTCGACGAGAACCACCTGCCAGCGGCCGAGGACCGGGAGCCGGGCGGCGGTCAGCACGATCGAGCGCATCTCCTGCACGGCGATCGACAGGCCCTCGGGTACGACGAGATGCACGTCCGGGTGGGTTCCGGCCCGGACCTGGTGGCATGCCGGGCACTGCCCGCAGCCGGCACCGTCGCGCTCGCACTGCAGCGCGGCGGCGAAGGCCCGGGCGGCGACCGAGCGGCCCGAGCCGGGCGGGCCGGTGAACAGCCAGGCGTGGGTCATCCCGCCCGGCACCGGGGACCCGCCGGTCACCACCCGCTCGGCGGCAGTCGCGGCCTCCCGGAGCACCTCGACCGCCCCGGGCTGCCCGACGACCTCCTCCCAGACCGTCACCGACGCCTCCCGCCCATCACCGCGACCGGCCGCGCGGGGCTTCGTCACGCCCCAGATCGACCGCGGTCGAGCCGTGACCATCCTC
>DASPYH010000198.1:0-2556 GCA_035636875.1 Mycobacteriales bacterium
GGGGGCGACGACCACCAGGTCGGCCTCCCGGCCGATCGCGACGTGCGGCACGTCGTGGGCGTCGGACCAGACGTCGGTGCGCACCGGGTGGCCGGACAGCGCCTCCCAGGTCGCCGCGCCGACGAACCGCAGGGCACCCTCGGTGGGTACGACCCGCACGTCGTGCCCGGACTCGGTCAGGTCGCGAAGCAGTTCGGCGGCTTTGTAGGCCGCGATCCCCCCGGCGACCCCCAGCACGACCCGAGGGCGGCGTCCACTGCTCACCTGATCACCGTGCCACAGCGCGCGCCCGCGGCGTGGCCCGGCCGCCGCCGCGGACCCGGCACGACACGCCGAACGGGCCGCTCAGCCCTGGTCCGCGACGCTCTCGTGGGACAGCAGGCCCGCGTTGATCTCCCGCAGCGCTATCGACAGCGGCTTCTCCTGAGGCTGGGTGTCGACCAGCGGTCCCACGTACTCCAGCAGGCCCTCCCCGAGTTGGCTGTAGTACGCGTTGATCTGCCGGGCGCGCTTCGCCGCGTAGATGACCAGCGCGTATTTCGAGCTGGTGCGCTCCAGGAGCTCGTCGATGGGAGGGTTGGTGATGCCCTCGGGAACTGCGGCGGTGCCGGACACTCGCGTCACTACTTTCTGCGCCGGGGAACTGGGTGCTCTATCAACGTTACCAACTCGTCCGCCGCGCGCTCGACCGAGTCGTTCACCACCGTCACGTCGAACTCCGCCTCGCTGGCCAGCTCGATCCGGGCCTGGTCCAGCCGCTGCCGGCGCACCTCGTCCGACTCGGTCCCGCGCCCGGTCAGCCGCCGCTCCAGCTCCGCGAACGACGGCGGCGCCAGGAACACGAACTGCGCGTCGGGCATCAGCTTGCGCACCTGGCGCATGCCCTGCAGCTCGATCACCAGCAGCGCCGGCCGGCCGTCGACCAGCCGGCGGACCACCGGCTCGAGGGGGGTGCCGTAGAGGTTGCCGGCGTACTCGGCGTGCTCGAGCAGCTCCCCGGCCTCGACCATGGCGGCGATCTGGTCCCGGTCGACGAAGTGGTATTCGACCCCGTCGGTCTCGGTCGGCCGGGGCGGCCGGGTGGTCACCGACACCGAGACCCACGCGTCGGGGTGACGTTGCCGGAGTGCCGCGACCACGGCGTCCTTGCCCACGCCGGACGGCCCCGACAGGACGGTGAGCCTCGCCTCGGCGGGCTCGTCGGGATCCGGGACGAGCTGCGGCACAGGACCGAGTATGGCGTCAGGGCTTGTCTGGGCCCGCGCCGAACTCCCGCTCCAGGGCGGTGCGCTGCTTCGCACCAAGGCCTCGTACCCGCCTTGTCGGCGAGATCTCCAATCGTTCCATGATCTTGGCGGCCCGGGCCTTGCCGACGCCGGGCATGGACTCCAGCACCGCCGAGACGCGCATCTTGCCGATGACGTCGTCGGAGTCGCCAGCGTTGAGCACATCGGAGATGGAGGCGCCGTTGCGCTTGAGGCGCTCCTTCACTTCCGCCCTGGCCTTGCGGGCGGCGGCGGCCTTCTCCAGCGCAGCGGCGCGCTGCTCCGGGGTGAGGGGCGGCAGGGGCACCTGAACTCTCCTCGACAGGGGTAGACGATGAGCGGCAACTTAGCGAGCCACGAGGCCCAGGGGCAACGGCCCGCGCCCAGCCGGGACCGGAAGCGCCCGTTCGGGGACATCCGCTGCCCGCCGCATCCCCCAACCGGCCCAACGCGGCACCTCGCCGAACGTCGAACGGAGTGCCTGTCAGCGGGCCGTCCCGGCGGACGACCCAGTGCATGTCCGCGGCCGGCACGACCTCGACGGTGGCTGAGGCCGTCGCGGACCGTCTGCCCGGCGGACGACTCCGCGCCGCGGATCCGCGGTCATACGGGCTTGCGCGGCCGGTGCCACCGCGTCACCGCGTGGCGGCGGCGATCTCGTCCGCGAACCGGGCGGCGGCGGCCCTGAGGCGACCGGCATCAGGGCCGGCCCGGTGCACCTCCCGGGAGACCGACGGCAGCACGTCCGCCGCCGCGGCCCCGAAGACCCGCGGCAGGTCGGCGGCGGAGGCGCCCTGCTCGCCGAGGCCGGGCGCGAGCACCGGTCCATGCAGCTGGCGGAGATCGTGGCCGTGCTCGCCAAGGGTGGCGCCCACCACCGCGCCGACCGACCCGAGCGGGCCGCCGGTGACCGCGAGCTCCGCGGCGTTCGCCTCAGCCACGTCGTCGAGGATCCGCTGCGCCACGGTCCGCCCGTCCGGCCCGACGGCCCGCTGGACCGTGGCACCCTCCGGGTTCGACGTCAGCGCCAGCACGAAGACCCCGGCCCCGTGGGCGTACGCGGTGCCGAGCAACGGCTGCAGCGAGCCGAAGCCGAGGTAGGGGCTCGCGGTGACGGCGTCCGCGGCCAGCGGCGAGCGCTGGTCGAGGTACGCGTCGGCGTACGCGGCGACGGTCGAGCCGATGTCGCCGCGCTTCACGTCGAGCAGCGCGAGCGCGCCCGCCGCCCGGATCTCGGCGAGCACCCGCTCCAGCACGGCAACACCGCGGCTGCCGAAACGCTCGAAGAACG
>DASPYH010000199.1:0-6776 GCA_035636875.1 Mycobacteriales bacterium
CGGTCGGGCTGATGCCGACGTACCAGACGCTGATGGTCATGCTGGTGCCGACCGGCGCGGCCGCACTGACGTTCACCATCGCGGCCAACTCCTCGGTCCAGCTCGGGGCCGATCCGGCGCTGCGCGGCCGGGTGATGGCGCTCTACCTGATGTGCTTCATGGGCGGTACGCCGCTGGGCGCCCCGGTGATCGGCGCGCTGTCGGACGCGTTCGGGCCGCGGGCCGGCGTCTACGGCGGCGGCGCGGTGTGCGCCGTGGCGGCGGCCGTCCTCGGCGGGCTGTTCGCCCGCCGGCGCGGGCTGCGGCTCCGGGAACAGGTCGTGCACGCGCTGCCGCACCCGCGCGTGCCCCGGCGGCCGGCCCGCGCATACCAGCGGGGCCGGCGCTCGCGCCACGCAGCCGGCTCGTCCAGCAGGTCGACGTCCAGCGTTTCGGAGTCGAGCCGCTGACTGCCGCCCGCGCTCGGCCCGGACCTGCCTCGAGGTCTCCGGAACCGTCCGCGCCGGCCGAGCCGGAAATCGTCCGTGCCACGTGGTGCCGGCCCGCGGGATCCTGTTGTCGCCCGCCGTCCCGGGCCGTACCGTCGGCGGATGGGCCAGTCTGGGCCGGCCCTGGCCTTGGGGCTGGTGGAAATCCTGCTCGCCGCGCTGATCCCGGTCGCGACGATCTGGGTCTTGATGCACCTCGAGCGGATCGGCGGGTGGGTGGTCGCCGGGCTGCGGTTCGCCCGGCTGCTGCCCAGGAGGAAGGACGACGTCCGCCGGCCGCCGGTCGAGAGGCTGGCCGCGGACCTGCGCCGGCTCTCCGCAGCCTGCCTGGACTGTCCTCGCGGCACCTCGCATGCCCGCCGGACGGGGCTGCTGACGGCGTACGACGGGGCGTTGGTCGCCGCCTGCGACGCCATGGAGGTACCGCAGTCGCTGGACGCGCTGCCGGCCGGCATGGACCGTGAGTTGGAGCGCATCCGGGTCGAGGCCGCGATCGAGGCGGCCGGCCTGCGCTTCCGGTCCGGCGTGCCGCGCGATCGCACCGCCTGGGACGAGGGCTGAGGCTCTTCGCGGCGGTGACGCCGCCGGCCGCCGCGCTCGACCACCTCGACGCGCGGCTGGCCCCGGTCCGGGACCGGGTCGGGGTGCCGCGCTGGGCCGGCCGGGGCGGGCAGCACCTCACCCTCGCGTTCTTCGGCGAGGTGCCGGACGCCCGGCTGGACGCCCTGACCAGCGCGCTGGATGCCGCGCTGACCGGCCATCCGACCGTCCACTTGCGACTTGCCGGGGCCGGCACCTTCCCCGAGCGCGGGATGCCGCGGGTGCTCTGGGTGGGCGTGGACGGCGACGTCGAGCAGCTTGCCCGCATGGCCAGGAGCGCGACGCTGGCCGCCCGGTCGGCCGGCGTCCCGGTCGAGCGGCGGCCGTACCACCCGCACCTCACCGTCGGCCGCTGGCGCGCCGCCGGCCCGGTCGACCGGACCGTGACGGCCGCGCTGGCCGGCTACGCCGGACCGCACTTCGCCGTGGACGACGTGGTGCTGATCCGCAGTCAGCTCGGGCCGCGACCCAGCTACGAGACCCTCGCCTCCTGGCCGGCGGCCAGCGGGTCGGGGCAGCGCTAGCGGCACGGCGGCGAGGTTCCGTCCGGAGGCCGCCGCCAGCCTGTGTCCCCGCCGCCGGACCTGCCTACCAGGCGTAGTCCTCGGGTGCCGGCCGGTGACCCGGGAAGATCTCGTCGAGCCGGGCCAGCACCTTCTCGTCCAGGTGCAGGTCCAGCGCGCGCAGCGACTCGTCGAGCTGGTCGACGGTGCGCGGGCCGATGATGGGCCCGGTCACCGCGGGCCGGGTCAGCAGCCACGCCAGCGCCACGGTCGCCGGCTCCTCGCCGATCTCGGCGCACAGGTCCTCGTACGCGGCGATCTGGTCGCGGTGCGTCTCCAGCGCCTCCTCGGACCGGCCGGACGTCCGCCGGTGCCCCTCCCGCTCCCCACGCAGCACGCCACCGAGCAGCCCGCCGTGCAGCGGGCTCCACGGGATGACGCCCAGCCCGTACGCCTCGGCCGCCGGCAGCACCTCCAGCTCGACGTCGCGGGTCAGCAGGTTGTAGAGGGACTGCTCGCAGACCAGCCCGTACGAGTGGCGGCGGGCGGCGGCCTCGTTGGCCCGCGCCAGGTGCCAGCCGGCGAAGTTGGACGAGCCGACGTAGATGATCTTTCCCTGCTGGACCAGCACGTCCATGGCCTGCCAGATCTCGTCCCACGGGGTGTCCCGGTCGACGTGGTGCATCTGGTAGAGGTCGATGTGGTCGGTGCGCATCCTGCGCAGCGAGGTCTCGCAGGCGCGCCTGATGTTCAGCGCGGACAGCTTGTCCTCGTTCGGCCAGCCGTCCGCCATCCCGCCGTAGACCTTGGTCGCGATGACGGTCCGGTCGCGGCGGCCGCCGCCCTGGGCGAACCAGGTGCCGACGATCTGCTCGGTGCGGCCCCGGTTCTCGCCCCAGCCGTAGACGTTGGCGGTGTCGAAGAAGTTGATCCCGTGCTCGTGCGCCCGGTCCATGATCCGGTGCGAGTCGGGCTCGTCGGTGACGGGCCCGAAGTTCATCGTGCCGAGGATGAGGCGGGAGACGCGCAGGCCGGTCCGGCCGAGGTTGGTGTACTCCATGCCCTCAAGCCTGCCCGCCGGCGCGCGCGAGAACCACCCGACGTCTCCCGTACGGTTCCCGGTCACGCTGCGGCCGGCCGAGCTCGTCCAGCGGCGGAGGCCGCGCCACTGACCGGCGTCAGTGCACCACCTCGGGCAGCCCCTCGCGCAGCTCGCCATCGTGCATCGCGAGCACCCGGTCGGCGTAGCCCCAGGTCTCCGGGTTGTGGGTGGCGATGAGGCAGGCCGAGCCATCCCGCAGCAGCGCGCGGAACTCGGTGAAGATCGCGTCCGTCCAGCCCGCGTCCTGATGCGCGGTCGGCTCGTCGGCCAGCAGCAGGGTGGGCCCCAGTAGCAGCGCCCTGGACGCCGCGCAGCGCTGCTGCTCGCCCAGCGAGGTCTGCCGCGGGTAGCGGCCGGCGAGGTGCCCGACGCCCAGGGCCGACATCAGCTGCTCGGCCCGCGCGCGGAGCTCGCCCAGCCGGCCGGTGAGCCGCGCGGGGAGCAGGATGTTCTCCTCCACGGTCAGGTCCTCGAGCAGGCCGAGGGCCTGCGGCACGATGGCCAGCCGGCCCCACGGCAGCCGGGCCGGTGGCCGGTCGGCGAGTGCCACGGTCCACTCCAGGCCGCCCTCGTCCTGGTGCTCCCAACCGCAGAGCACGTTGAGCAGCGTGGACTTGCCTGACCCGGACGGGCCGACGAGCGCGACCAACTCGCCGGGGCGCAGGTCGAGGGAAACCAGGCGCAGCGCGTGCACCCGCTCGTCACCCCGCGGGTACGTCTTGTCCAGCCCGCGCGCCCGCACGATCGTCCCCGCGTCGGTCACCATGACTCGGCCACCCTCCCGTGCTCCAGCCGCAGCAGGTGGTCGGCGGACTCGACGACCCGCGGGTCGTGCGAGGACAGCAGGAACGCGACGCCCTCGTCGCGCAGGTCGTGCACGGCCTGCAGCACCCGGTCCGCCGAGGCCGAGTCCAGCTCCGCGGTCGGCTCGTCGGCGACGACGATCGCCGGCCCGCCGACGACGGCGCAGGCGAACGACAGCCGCTGCTGCTCGCCGCCGGACAGCTGGACCGGCAGGTGGTCGGCGCGGCCGGTCAGGCCGAGCAGCTCGAGCAGCCGGTCGATCTCGTCGGCCCGGGCGGGTGCGCCACGCAGCCGGGCCGCGAGCCGGACCTGCTGCGCCGCCCGCAGGTAGTCGACCAGGTTGTCGGCCGGGTTCTGGAAGACGTAGCCGACGGCGGTGCGCCGCAGTGCCCGCCGCCGGCGCGCGCCGACGTCGGCGATCTGGATGCCGCCGACCTGCACCGATCCGGACGTGGGCCGGTCCACGCAGGCGAGGATGCGCAGCAGCGAGGACTTCCCGGAGCCGGACGGGCCGACGACCGTGGTGACGCGGCCGGGCGGGAAGTCCTTGTCCACGCCGGTGAGCGCGGGCACCTCCTCGTCGCCGACGACGTACACCTTCCGCAGATCCCGGCAGGTGGCGGCAGGCTCGACGGTCGCCGTGGGAACCCCCCACGTCGAGTCGTCCCAGGGGTCAGGACCCAAGGCGCAGCACCTCCGCGACGTCGGCGCGGTCGGCGGACCGCTGGGCGTAGAGCGACGCGAGCACCGTGACCGCGACTGCGGCGGCCGCCGCCCCCACGAGCGCCGCGCCGGGCACGGTGAGCAGCGGCGTCGGTGGCCGGCTCGGGTCGATGTCGAGCCGCCCGTAGACCATCAGCACCGCGGTCCAGGCCAGTCCGGCTCCGACCACGAAGGCGGCGCCGAGCAGCACGCCGAGCTCGGCCAGCAGCGAGCGCAGGTGCGTCCCGCGGGACAGCCCCATCCGCCGGCCCAGTGCGTACGACGCGGTGCGGGAGCGCTGCCTGGTCTCCAGGTAGAGCAGGAGGCCGCCGATGGCGACGAGGCCGACCAGCGCGGCCAAAGCCGTGAGGTAGCCGAAGGTCCACGACACACCGAGGAAGTCGGCCGCCTGGAACACGCTGTTGCGGTTGGCGACATCCCAGATCCGCGCCTGCTGCCCCAGCACCGCCGCCCGGGCGGCGGCGACGTCGCGGCTCCACAGCTCGTTGGTGGTGCCGGCGAACCTGTCGACCCGGCCCAGCCGGCCCGCGTCCACGACCACCACCGGCTTGGGCAGCCGGCGGCCGGGGAACCAGGTCGCCCCGGCGACCACGTCGACCCGGGCGGTCGTCTTGCCGAGCGTCACGTCGAAGCGGTCGCCCAGCGGCCCGGGGTCGACCAGGATCGCTGGCACCCGCCCGCCACTGGCCCGTCCGCGCAGCCGGGCGAGCAGAGCGGGCAGCGACTCGGTGGCGAAGCGGCCGTCCCAGAACGCGGTGGCGGCGAACGTGTCCGGGTCGATCGCCAGGAGGGCGACCTCCGTGCCGTCGCCGGTCGTCGCATAGAGATATCGGGTGACGAGGGTGCCCGCTCGGTCGGTCTGAGGCGTCCGCCGCAGCGGGTCGAGCGAGACCACCGCCGCGTCGCTGCCGACGAACAGCTTCGCCTTGGCGTCGAGCGTGTACTGCGAGGTCCGGGTCAGCGCCGAGGCGTAGACCGTCATGGCGATGGGCGCGCTCGCCGCCGCGAGGAGCAGGACGCTGACCACGCGCGAGGCCGTGACTCGCCGAGCGGCGAGATACCAGGCCGGGCTGAGCTGCCCGGCCGCTCTGCTGACCCGCGGCAGCAGCAGCGCGAGCAGCCGCACGATCAGCACCGCGGCGCCGACCAGGAACAGCAGCGGGAACGCGACCACGAGCAGGTTGATCTGGGCGACGTTCTGCTCGATGACGACGGCCCGCCCGGAGCGCAGCGCGGCGTAGCAGCCGGCCGACCCTGCGAGGAGCGCCAGCTCCCACGGCACGGAACCGAGCCGGGACCGCCGCGCGCCGACCGGGCGCTCGGTGGCCGCGCGGCTGCGCAGGCCGGCGACCAGCCCCAGCAGGGCCAGCCCGCACGCCAGCGCCAGCGCGGCCGTCGAGGCGGCCTGCAGCGGGGCCGAGGCGTCGAGGTCGGGGCTGGGTCCGAGCCGGGTCACCAGCCAGCGGGCGAGGGCCCACCCGGCCACCGTCCCGACCAGCGCCGGGACGGCGAGCTCGAGCACCGCCTTGGCTGCCAGCGCCCCCGGTCCGACCCCGCGCGCGGACAGCAGCCGCACCTCGGACCGGCGCCGGTCCGCCCAGTAGGACCCCGCGGCGCCGACCAGCAGCAGGGCGAGCAGGCTGCCGCCGAGCGCGATCGGCAGCACCGGGCCGCGCAGCCCGTCCCGGATCAGGGCGGTGCGCTCGACCAGGGCGGGCATCTGACCGGGCCCCGAGTTCTGCGAGGCGAAGTCGGTCGGCTGCCGCACGCCCGCCGCCCGGTAGGCGCCGGCCTGCCGGGAGGCGATGTCGCGCCCCTCGGCCAGGGTGAGGCCGGCGGTGTCGACCGGCGAGGCCCAGGAGTAGGTCGGCCTGAACGCCGGGATCGACTCGAAGGTGGCCGGATCGGTGGCGATCACCAGCTCCGGCGGCGAGTTGCTGGCGCTGCCGAGGTTCTGGAAGAGCGGCGCGTAGGAGCACCAGTAGCGCCGGACCGGCTCGTCGTAGAGGTTCTGGTAGATGCCGGCGACGCGGACCGAGGCGGGCGGCCGGTCGCCGAACGGGCCGGCGCCGCCGAACGAGACCCGGTCGCCGGGGCGAACGCCGAGCTGGGTGGCTGTCGAGCGGGACACCCAGACCCCGCGCGCGGCCCGGTCGCCCGCCAGCCGGGTCACGTTGTCCAGGGCCGCGGAGCCGTAGAACGTGCGCACCAGCTTGGTGTCCGTGGCGCTGGTGGCCGGCCTGGCCTGCCCGTCGTAGAAGACCCCGGCCGGCGGGGCGAAGCCCTGCCCGGTCAGGGCGCGCTGCGCTGCCGCGCCGTCGGGAGGCCGCTCGCCGGCGGCGAGGTCGACGCGGACCGTGGCTGCCGTGGCGTCCGGGCACTCGGCGGCGACGAGACGCTGCAGCGACGCCGACGACGCCGAGGACAGGAAGAGCGCGGCCGACGCGCTGGCACAGGCGAGGATCGCGGCCGCGCCGAGAACGGCGAGGATCACGGCCGGCTGCCGGAACGGCAGCAGCGGGGCCCGGGTCCAGGGTGGCAGCAGGATGATCCCGG
>DASPYH010000200.1:0-2957 GCA_035636875.1 Mycobacteriales bacterium
CCCACACCGAGCCGGCGCAGCAGAGCCGCGAACCGGTCGGTCTCGTCGGCTGTGCGGTGACCACATACGTTGACCGGCGTGCGAGTGAGGAGTTGCTCCGCCGACTGCGCAGTTCGGGGAACGGCTGAGCAGCTACAGCTGCTCACCGGACGGGCGATCTGCGCACTCGCGGTCGCGGTGCCGACCGGCGAACCTAGTGGTCACCGCACTAGCCGGCCCGCGAGCCTCCGACCCGAGGGTCGACCCGCCGAGCTCCCGTCGTCCTACCGTGACGAGGCGAGTCTGTGATCGGTGCCGACCGCTCGGGAGCCATTGACCAGGATGCAGAGGGCCCTTAGGTTTCGAAACAGCCTTCTCATGTGGCGAAACGGGACGGGTCCGGATCGGCGCGGTCGGCGGAAGGAGCGTGACGTGGCGGATGCCCTGGTGCGTCACCTGCTCCGATGCGTGAGATGTGCGGCGCAGGTGCCGGCCCGCAGCGTGGACTACCGCTGCGGGCGGTGCGGGGGTGAGGTGCGGGTCGAGTACCCGTCCGGTCCGGAGCGCTCAGAGCTCACGTCCGGCTCGCTGAGGCGGGGACTGTGGCGGCATCTGCACCGGTTGCCGGTGAGCGACCCGACCGCGGTGGTCAGCCTGGGCGAGGGAGACACGCCCCTGTTGCCGCTGTCGCGGGTGCTGACCCGGGTGACCGGCGTGCGGTCGGTCGCCGCGAAGGCCGAGCACCGCAACCCGACCGGCTCGTTCAAGGACCGCATCGCCTCGGTGGCGGTCACGATCGCGGTCGAGCGAGGACTGCCTGGCTGCCTCGGCACCTCCTCCGGCAACGGCGGCGCGGCGCTGGCCGCGTACGCGGCGGCGGGGGGTCGACGGGCGCTGCTGTTCGTCCGTGCCGACATCGTGCCGGCCAAGCTGCGGGAGATCCGCGGTTACGGGGCGGAGACCACCCTGCTCGACCCGGGTCGGGACGACGGCGCCACGCTGCGCGAGAAGGCCGACGAGCTGGCCGGGCTCGGTGCCCGACACGGGTTCCTGCCCTTCATCACGGCCTTCCGGTACAGCCCGGAGGCGATGGAGGGAGCGGCGACGATCGCGTACGAGCTGGCCGAGGCGGCACCGGACACGACCGATGTGTACCTGCCGGTCGGCGGCGGCGGGCTGCTCGCCGCGCTGCGCCGCGGCTACCTCCGGATCCGGGGGTCCTTGCCGGACGGGCCCCCGCGCCTGATCGGTGCGCAGCCGGTTGGCTGCGCCACGTTGCGCCGCGCACTGGTCGGAGACCTGGCCGGACTGACCGAGCCGATGGCCACCTCGGTGTCCGGGCTGCAGATGCCGATGCTCTTCGATGGGTACGAGGCAGCCGCCGCGGTCCGGGATTCGGGCGGTCACGTCGTGGAGATCGCCGACGAACAGGCCTGGGCGGCGCAGCGACTGCTGGCCCGGCAAGAGGGCCTGCTCGTCGAGCCGGCGGGCGCCACCGCGGTCGCCGGCCTGCTCGCCGACGCCGAGGCCGGCCGGCTGCGGCCGGACAGCCGGGTGGTCGTCCTGCTCACCGGGGCCGGTTACAAGGACGGCGCCGCGTTGGCCCGGCTGGCGGGAGACGAGACCCTGACCAGCACGGAGGTCGCCGGCCTGGCGGCGGTGCTCGCGGCCGCCGCGGGAGCGGGCACACGAACGGTCGACGGTGGGAGTCTGGCATGGCCGTCGAGCGGGTGAGCCGACGGATCCCCGTTGCCGAGGACGGGCTGACCGGCCGGGAGTTGGGGTTCGACTGCCACGAGCAGCGCTCGGGCCGGGACGGGCCGACGGTGGTGGTGCTCGGTGGCGTGCACGGCGACGAGCCGGAGGGTGTGCTCGCTGCCGGCCGGCTGTGCGCCGGGCCGCTGCCGCTGCCGCTGCGGCGCGGCATGCTGCGAGTGGTGCCGGTCTGCAACGAGGAAGCGGTCGCCGCTAGCTCCCGGGTGACGCCGACGGACGGCGGGAACCTCGCCCGCAGCTTCCCCGGCGACCCTGCGGGCGCGCTCACCGACCGGCTCGCGGCGGTGCTGACCAAGCAGGTGCTCGCCGATGCGGACCTGCTCATCGACCTGCACACGGCCGGCCGGCGGTACGACATGCCGCCGCTGGTCGGCAGTCTGGACGACGGCTCATCCGCCGCCAAGGCCAGCCGGGCGGCGGCGCTGGCCTTTGGGCTCGGCACTGTCTGGCTGCATCGCCGCTACTCGCCGGGTCGGAGCCTGAGCGTGCTGGCCGCCCGCGGCCGGCCGGCGATCTACGCAGAGTGTCCCGGCGGAGAGGCGGTCGACCCGAGGTGGGTGGACGCGTACGTCTTGGGCGTCCGGCGGGTGCTGGCCGCACTCGAGCTGGCTGACCCGCCGGCGGCCCCACCGCCCGCGACGCCGCATTACGTTTCCGGCGGAGGCGATCTCGACAGCGACGTGCTGCGCTTCGGCGCCGGAGGCCTGTTCGTCGCCACCGTCGCGGCAGGCGAGACCGTCGAGGCAGCGCAGCCACTCGGCCGAGTGCTGGATGTCACCGGCCGGTGCCGGCAGGAGATCAGGTCGCCCGCCGCGGGGCGGGTGATGTTCCTGCGCCGCGCGGCGCTGGTCCGCGCCGGTGACGTCGCGGCTTGCCTCGCCGTCGACGTTCCCCCACCGGGCGTCTAGGCGGCGGGGGGCAGGCTCTC
This sequence comes from Mycobacteriales bacterium, assembly GCA_035636875.1. Taxonomy (GTDB): domain Bacteria; phylum Actinomycetota; class Actinomycetes; order Mycobacteriales; family CADCTP01; genus CADCTP01. Next base: position 2,684 of record DASPYH010000200.1, read on the forward strand.
CCGCCGGCGTCCGGCGGCGTCCGGGTCGAAGAGGTGCACGCGGGGTCCCGCCGACACCGCCACCCGGTCCTCGGATCGCAGTTCGGTGTCTGCCGGCACGCGAGCGACGAGGTCGCCGAACTTCATGGTGACAACCACCAGGCTGTCGCTCCCAAGGTGCTCGATGATCCGCACCACACCGGTGCCCTCGCCGGTGGCCGGACGGAGCCGTACCTCCTCAGCCCGCAGTCCAAGCACCGCGGGGCCGGGGACCGCGCCGGGTATCGGCAGTCGC
>DASPYH010000201.1:0-2050 GCA_035636875.1 Mycobacteriales bacterium
TTCGCGGTCGAGGACGCGACACCCTGGCACAGCGCGTTGGACGCGGCGTTGAAGGTGCGGCCGGACACGACGCCCACCGTCACGCTGCCGCCGAGCCGCTGCCCGATCTGCACCGCTGTCGCGTACGGGTCCGTGCCGGCCGGCAGCACCGCGATCCGGACCGGTCGCGACCCGATCGCCGACCGCACCGCCGCCTGGTCCACCTTCGGCTGCGACACGCCGGGCGCGACGTAGACCGGCTCGGAGCGGAGCGCGGTCACCGCGTCGTCGACCGCGTCCGCGTGGGCGGGCGGAGCCGCCACGAGCAGGGCCAGGCACGCCCCGATCCAGGCGGCGGCGGCGGCGAGGGATCGCTTCACGCCGCCCACGGTAGCCCCCCGATCCGACCGGCCGGGCCCGGCGTCCACAGCGCCCGAGGCGCTACCGGGCCTCGGCCACGAACCCGAGCACCGAGTCCGCCACCAGCTGCACCGCGATCGCCGAGAGCAGCAAGCCTGCGATGCGGGTGACCAGCACGATGCCGCTCTCCCGGACCACCCGCATGATGGCGCCGGAGTAGCGCAGCGCCGCGTAGAGCAGCAGGTGCACCGCGACGATCGCGGCCGCCAATGCGATCAGGTCGGCCACCCCGTTCGCCCGTCGTACGAACACGATGGTCGCGACGATCGCGCCCGGCCCGGCGAGCAGCGGCGTGCCCAGCGGCACCAGCGCGACGTTGACGTCCTCCACCTGCCTGGGGTCCTCGGCCCGGCCGGTCAGCAGGTCCAGCGCGACCAGCAGGAGCAGCAGCCCGCCGGCGCCCTGCAGGGCGGGGATGCCGATGCCGAGGTAGTCGAGGATCTGCTGGCCGAAGACGGCGAACGAGCAGATCACCGCGAACGACACCGCGACCGCCTGCCAGGCTCCCCTCCTGCGGGCCCGGCCGGTACGCCCGGCCATCAGTGCGAGGAACAGCGGGATGGTGCCCGGCGGGTCCATGATCACGAAGAGGGTGACGAACGCCTCACCGAAGAAGCGCACATCCAGGACCTGGCTCACCGGCTCACCCACGGCCGCCGCGGGACCCGCGGTCACCCGACGATCGGGGCGCTGCCGGTCGCCATGGCCACCAGCGCCTCGTACGCGGCTGGATCGGTGTGTCCCGCGCCGCCGATCGGTACGGTCTTGTTCGTGCCGTGGTAGTCGCTGGACCCGGTCACCAGCAGCCCGAGCTCGGCGGCGAGCCCCCGCAGGTGCTCGCGGTCGGCCGCGTCTTGGTCCGGGTGGTCCACCTCGAGGCCGGCCAGGCCGACCCCGGCCATCGCTGCCACCGCGTCGTCGCCGACCACCCGTCCCCGCCGCCGGGCCAGCGGGTGCGCGAACACGGCGACCCCTCCGGACTCGACGACCAGGCGGATCCCGGTGCGGACCTCGAGGTCCTCCTTCGGCTCGTGGAACGGCGAGCGGTCGTTGAGGTGGGTCGCGAACGCCTCGTCCACGGAGCGCACGACGCCGGCCTCGACCAGCGCCCGGGCGACGTGGGGGCGGCCGACCGACGCGCCCCCGGCGAGCTCGGCCACCCGCTCCCAGCGCACCGGCACGCCGGCCGCCGCGAGCCGGTCGGTGATCCGTTCGGCCCGCCCGAGCCGGCTGTCCCGCAGCCGGGTCAGCGCCGCGGACAGGCCGGGGTGCGTCGGATCCACCAGGTAGCCCAGCACGTGCAGCGTGGTCGGCCGCGCGCCGTCCGGCGGCACCCACCGGCAGGACAGCTCGAGCCCCGGGACCAGCGTCAGGCCCGCGGGCAGCGCCGCGGCGGCCTCCGCCCAACCGACGGTCGTGTCGTGGTCGGTCAGCGCCACCACGTCCAGCCCCGCGGCGCGGGCGACCGCCACCAGCGCCGCCGGCGGGTCGGTCCCGTCCGAGGCGGTCGAGTGGGTGTGCAGGTCGATGAGCATGCGCCCGGAACGGTACGGGGTGACGCGCATGCGCAGGTCGCCGGGCCGGCCGCCCTGTTCGCCGACGGCCGGGGGCCGTCAGTCGTCGGCCGGGTCGGCCGCGGGCGGGTCGTCCC
>DASPYH010000202.1:0-4184 GCA_035636875.1 Mycobacteriales bacterium
CGGTTCGGCCCGTCCGCGCTGTCCACCATCGCGACGACGAGGTCGAGGGAGCCGGTCCCGCCGAGGTCGGCGAGCGCGATCCCGGCGCCCTGGTTCTCCCAGGAGAACCAGTCCGGGATCTGCACCCAGGGCGTCCACCCGCCGGTCACCGCGCCGCCGGCGTCCAGCGCCTTCCCCACCCGGTACAGCGCCCGGTTCGGCCCGTCCGCGCTGTCCACCATCGCGACGACGAGGTCGAGGGAGCCGGTCCCGCCGAGGTCGGCGAGCGCGATCCCGGCGCCCTGGTTCTCCCAGGAGAACCAGTCCGGGATCTGCACCCAGGGCGTCCAGCCGCCGGTCACCGCGCCGCCGGCGTCCAGCGCCTTCCCCACCCGGTACAGCGCCCGGTTCTGCCCTTGCGGGCTGTCCACCATCAAGACGACCAGGTCCTGCCGGCCGTCGCCGGCCAGCGAACCGACGGCGACGCCGCCGCCCTGGTTGTCCCACGAGAACCAGTCCGGGACCTCCCGGAACGTCACCGGCATGGCAGCGTGCCCTCCCCCGTTGTCACGACCAGGCGCCACCCTACGGCCCCTACCGCCCTCGCTCGCCGTTCCGGCAAGACCGTGCACCAGGAGGCACCAACGCTGCCCCGACCGGGTCAGCCGCCGAGCGCTCCGGACGCGCCGGCCCGTCGAGCAGGTCGTCGGCGTCCAGCACGGCGTGCAGCAGCAAGTCGGCTCCGGCGACCAGGTCGGCGTCGGCGGTGGCCTCATCGGCGGCGTGGCTAACCCCGCCGATGCTCGGCACGAAGGCCATCGCGACCGGCCCGAGGGCGGCGAGCACCTGCGCGTCGTGCCCGGCGCCGCTGGGCAGGGCCAGCCGGGACAGGCCGAGCCGGTCGGCGGCGGAGGCGACGCAGCCGGCGAGCGCCGGGTCGGTCGGCACCGCCGGCACCCGGGAGCGCACCAACACGTCCACGTCGGTGCCGGTGCCCGCCGCGACCTCGGCGGCGGCCGAGCGGAGCAGGTCGACCGCGCGGGCCAGTGCCGCGTCGTCGACGTCGCGGAGATCGACCCCGACCAGAGCGTCGCCCGGCACCACGTTGCGGACCCCGGGCCGGACCTCCACCCGGCCGGCGGTCGCCACCCGCACCGCGCCTTCGGTGGCCAGCCCGTGCACGGCGAGCACCATCCGGGCAGCGGCGACGGCGGCGTCGCGCCGAGCAGCCATGGGCGTCGTGCCCGCGTGCTGCGCTCGGCCGCGGATAAGGATGTCGAGTGTCAGCCGGGCGGTGATCGCGGTGACTACCCCCACGCTCACCCCCGCCTCCTCGAGCACCGGCCCCTGCTCGACGTGCAGCTCGAGGAAGCCGGCCAGCGGGGGCCAGGCCGCGTCGGCGAGCCGGGCGGGGTCCCCTCCGGCCGCCGCGATCCGGTCCGCCAGCACCCACCCCTCGTCGTCCACTATGGACAGATCGACCTCGTGGCCGGCGATCGCGGCGCTGCCGACCATGCCGGGCGTGCCGCGGGCGCCCTCCTCGTTGCTGAAGCCGACCACGGCCAGCTGGTGCCGCAGCCGGATCCTCGCCGCGGTCAGCGCGGCGGCCACCTCCACCGCCGCGACCACGCCGTACGCCCCGTCGAGCGCGCCGGCCTCCGCGACCGTGTCGAGGTGGCTTCCGGTGGCGAGCCGGCGCAGTCCGGGCTCGGCGCCCGCGCGGGTGCCGACGACGTTGCCGGCCGGGTCGACGGCCACCGCAAGGCCGGCCTCCCGCATCCACCGGGCGACCAGCTCGCGGGCCGTCACGTCCTCGGCCGAGTAGGCGAGCCGGGTCACGCCGCGGCCGGGCGTCGCGGTGATCGCGGCGAGGGCGCGCAGCCGCTCCAGCAGCCGGCGGCCGTCGACCCGCGGCAGGATCGCCCGTGCCGTCATCGCGCCGGCGCCGGCGGCTCTGGATCGACCCCCGAGCCCCGCTCGGCGGCCAGGCCCCGTTGGCCGACGGACACGGATCCGGCCGGCGGGACCTGCTCGACGGCCGAGCCAGGGCGGGCTGTCAGCCCCGGCTGGGCGGCCGGACCCGGCTCGACCGGCGAGGGCGGCGCGGGCGGCGCGGGAGCACCGGCCGGCCCGGGCTCGTGTGCCGGGCGGCCGAGCAGGCTGGGCAGGGTGCGCTGCGCCTCCAGGTGAGCCTGGTACGCCCGCCACCCGCCGAGGTCCGCGATGTCGACCACCTTGTCGCCGGGCCGCAGCCGCTCCGGGCGCAGCCGCATCGCGCTCGCCACCTCGCCGTCGGCGAGCTCGACCGTGTCGAGCTCGAGCTCGGCCGGCTCGCCGGGAAGCAGCGAGTCGCGCAGCATCTCCTCGGTCATCTCGTACAGCTCGCCGGTCACCGACACCCCGCCGGACCCGACCGGCAGCAGGCCGGGGAACTCGTCCCGGACGGCGACGAAGCGGTACTTCGGCGCGGTCCGCCGGGCCCCCAGCAGCCGCGCGGCGGCCACCAGGCCATGGTCCTTCTGCCCGCTCATCGCCGTCCCGTTGAGGAACATCCGGACCAGCGCCGGCTCGCTCATTCCCGCACCACCGTCCCCTCGATGAGCCCGTACGGCCGGTCCGGCACCGCGAAGACCTCGTTGCGGTTCGGCCGGCCGAACGGGGTGAGGTCGACCGGGACGTGGTGGCGGTTGGGCAGCCGGAACCCGATGGACGCGATCTCCGGGACCGCGGCCAGCGCGGCCTCCCCGGCGGCGTAGAGGGTGTGCTGGACCGACGGCGAGTACCGGGTCGCGAAGACCTCCTCCACTGCGGCCTGCACCGCCGGCCGGGCCGCCGCGTACGACTCCGGCGGCCGCAGCCAGGTCCACTCGGCCTCGACCTCGGTCGCCAGGACCCGGTCGTCGGTCTCCGCCAGCACCGTGAACTCGTCGGTGCGGAAGCCGGCGAACCCCGAGCCGGTGGTCTTCGCCAGCGTCAGCCCGGTCAGCCCCGACCGCACCCGCACCGGACCGTCCCGCCGGCAGGTCACGGATGCGGTGCCGTCGGCGCTGGCCCGCCGGAACGCGTGCGGGTGGCCGGCCGCGTCCCCGGATGCGGCGAGCCGCTCCCACCTGTGCACGACCGCCTCGGCGTGGGCGGCCGTCGCCGCCGGCGCCGCGGCCAGCAGCCGGCCGCCGAGCGCCTCGAGATAGCGCTCGGTCTCGGTCAACGGCAGGTCGGCCGCCAGCGCGTACGCGGTCGTCCGCATGGTGTCGGTGGGCAGCGAGGTGGAGTTGTCCCCGTCGACGTACGCCGCCGCGAAGTCGCCCTCCAGGCGGAGCCGCACGGTCAGGTCGTGGAAGGTGTGGCGCTCGCCGGCACGCTCCACTTTGGCCAGTCGGATGCCGGCCTTGCCGTACGCGTGCGCGCCGAGACGCGTCTGCGCCATGGGCTAGCTCCCTCGGTAGGTGCTGTAGCCGTGCCTGGCCAGCAGCAGCGGGATGTGGTGGTGGACCGCCTCGCGGACGGCGAGCTCCACCGTCACCCGCGGCCAGAACGCATCCGGGCCGTGCACCGCCGCGACGTCGAACACCAGCCGCCACCGGCCCGCTGTCCACTCGGGACGATGGACGAGCTCGGCCGCTCGACCGTCCACTCCGGTCACCCCTATGCCGGCTGCCGACCAGGCAACGGTGGCTTCGTCGTACCGCTCGGCCCGCACCGGCACGCCGGCGACGGGCCGGCCCGCCTCCACGTCCAGCACGTGCGTGGACAGGCTCATCCCGGCTCCTCCGCATGCCCGCTCACGGCGCGTCCCTGCCCAGCAGCCTCCCGTGCGGGGACCCCTCGGTGTCGACAGGCCGGCCGCGCAGCCAGGTGACCCGTACCAGGCCGGCGAGCTCCCGACCGGCCCACGGGGAGACCGGGTGCCGGTGCAGCAGGCGCTCAGGGTCCACGACGAACGTGGCGTCCGGATCCCAGGCGACCAGGTCGGCGTCCCTGCCGACCGCGATCGCGCCCTTCCTGGACAACCCGGCAAGCCGCGCCGGCTCTTCGGACTGCCAGCGGGCCAGGTCGGCCAGCCCCGCCCCGCGTCGCCGTGCGTCCGTCCACAGTGTGGGCAGCTGGGTCTGCAGGCCGCTGATACCTCCCCAGGCCGTGCCGAAGTCGCCGGTGCGCTTGACCGGCAACGGGGCCGGGGAGTGGTCGCTGACCACGCAGTCGAT
>DASPYH010000203.1:0-5436 GCA_035636875.1 Mycobacteriales bacterium
CCCAGACCCAGCCCATCCGGTGCACCGTGCCGAGAGCGGCGTCCGCGGTCACCGCGGAGATCGCCTTCGCGGCCTCGGCGTTGACGTGCAGGCCGGCGGCGACCGCGCCCTCGACCATCCACCGGAGCGTGATCGCCGGCAGCCGCGGGTCGTCCTCGAACGTGCCACCCACGTCGGAGTGGACGCCGGCGAACCAGACCTCGGTCAGCGCCGGCCGGGGCGGTCGGGCCTCGACCAGGTACTCCGGGTACGGCCGGCGCTTCTCGTCGATGGACACCGCGTGCCGGACGGTCTGCACGTTGGGCAGCCGCCGGGTGTAGAGCCACTTGAGGTTCCAGCGGAGGATGCCGGCGGCCTTCACCGAGTCCCACAGGCCGAGGAACTCGATCGGCACCGAGCGGCGGCCGCCACTGTCCTGACCGAAGACGTCGGCGAACTTGTGCAGTTGCGCCCAGTCGTCGTCGCTCCACTCCTGCTTGCTGCGGGCGTAGACGCCGACGGCGTACGGGACCAGGTTCTCCGAGCCGGGCCGGAGCAGTCCGGCCGCGTGCAGGAAACCGGCGAGCGCGCGGCCGGTGTAGGCGCCGCGGCTGAAGCCGAAGACATACACGCGGTCGCCCGGCTGCCAGTGCTGCATGAGGTACGTGTACGCCTCGCCCAGGTTGGCGCGCAGGCCCGAGCCGAACGCGAGCCCGGCGACCCGGGTCAGCCAGCGGGCCCAGGGGGTCCACGTGCCCTGCGCGCTGAAGGTGCCGACACCGGGGTCGTAGTAGGCGATCTGGCGGGCGGGGTCGCTGAGGTCGAGCAGCTGGTAGAGCCGGACGACGTTGGTGTTCCCGCGGGCCTTGAGCTGGTTGCCGGTCCCGTCCAGGCAGAGCACGATGTTCTTCCCCACCGGTCTTTCCTTTCGTGCAATTGGGCCCGTCTCCGGGTCCGCCGATCCGCGGCCCGCCTAGTATTCCGACCGGCGCCGCGCCGCGGCCCGAAATTCCTCGAAAGGGATGTCTGGGGGTCGGGGGGATGGCTCCGGACGCGCGGACCAGGGTGGCCGGACCGGCGGTGCGGACCCGGCGCATGCGCATCCTCGCGCAGGACCCGAGCGTGACGGTCGGGGGGCGGGTGCTGACCGCGGAGGTGCCGGTGCCGGCCGACCGGCTGGAGCCGGGGCCGACGGGTCACCGGTTCCAGGTCGTCGACTACGATGCGGCGACCGGGACGCTGCACCCGCCGGCCGACCGGGTGCACAGCTTCTCCCGCGTCGACGACCGAATGCTGCTGGCCGACTTCGCCTTCCACTCCCAGCAGGTGTACGCGGTGGCCGCGCGGACGCTGGCCGCCTTCGAGTTCAGCGTGGGCCGGCGCATCCCGTGGCACTTCGCGTCGTCCCAGCTCTTCCTGGTGCCGCATGCCTTCGCCGAGGCGAACGCGTACTACGCCGCCGAGGACCGGGCGCTCTACTTCGGCTACCTGCCGGAGTCGGACGGCACCGTCTACACTTGCCTCTCGCACGACGTGGTCGCGCACGAGACGACGCACGCGATCCTCGACGGGCTGCGGCCTCGCTACATCGAGCCCGGCCTGCCGGACCAGGGCGCGTTCCACGAGGCGCTCGCCGACACCGTCGCGCTGCTGTCGGTCTTCTCCATGGACGACGTGGTCTGCCGGCTGCTCGGCCCGGCGGACGGCCAGGGCCGGATCGAGGCCGCCGCGGTCGCCCCGAAGGCGCTGCGCGACGGCGTGCTGCTCGGACTGGCCGAGCAGCTCGGGCGGGCGATCAGCGGTGAGCGGGGAGGAGCGCTGCGCCGGTCCGCCGCTCTCGACCCGACCACCGCCTGGCGGACCGACCCGGCCTTCGAGGAGGTGCACCGCCGCGGCGAGGTCGTGGTCGCCGCGGTCATGTCAGCGCTGCTCGCGATCTGGGAACGGCGCCTGCGCCCGCTCGTGCACGGCGGCGGGCTGGACCGCGACCGGGCCGCGGAGGAAGGCGCGAAGGCCGCCGGCCACCTGCTCGGCATGATCTGCCGCGGGATCGACTACTGCCCGCCGGTCGAGCTCGAGTTCGCCGACGTGCTCGACGGGGTGCTGGTCGCGGACGCCCAGCTCGTGCCGGACGACGACCGCGGCTACCGGGCGGCGGTCGAGTCGGCCTTCGCGGCGTACGGGATCACCCGGCCGGCCGAGGGCATCCAGGACCTCGCCGAGGTCGCTGGCCGGCTCACCTATCTAAACGTCAACGTCACCGCTCTGCGGTCGGACCGGGACGAGGTCTTCCGGTTCATCTGGGCCAACGCGGCCGCGCTCGGCATCGACGTCGACCAGTACCTGACCGTGGGCGCGGTCCGCCCGTCCGTCCGGATCGGGCCGGACGGGCTGCTGGTCACCGAGGTCGTCGCCGACTACGTCCAGTCGGTCGACGGCAGCGCCGCCGAGCTCGCCGCCGCCGGTTTCCTGGAGCTGCCGGTAGGACTCGCGGACCGGACGCAGGTGCAGCTGTGGGGAGGGGGGATCCTCGTGTTCGACCAGTTCGCCCGCGCGCGGCTGCACCAGGCCAAGCCGCTGCGCGACGCCGACCGGCAGACCCGGCGGATGGCATACCTGGTCCGCACCGGGCAGTCCGACCAGCAGGCCCGGTACGGCTTCTCGTACGGGATGGCACGCGGGCAGCACTTCGCGGCCCTGCACGCGGGTCAGAGCCGGCCGGAGGAGCGCTGGTGACCGGGGCCGGGCCGTCACCGCACACCGTCCGGGTCCGGATGTACCAGGTCGGCTTCGGCGACTGCTTCCTGCTCAGCGCCGAGTACGCCGCGCCGCTGCCGGACGGGCGGGCGGAGCGGCACGTCCTCATCGACTGCGGCAGCACCCGGCAGGCCGATGGCACGCAGCTGGCCGACGTCGCCGACTTGGTCGCCCGGCACACCGCCGGCCGGCTCGACGTGCTCGTCATCACCCACCGGCACAAGGACCACCTGTCCGCCTTCGGCCTCGACGTGCCCGGTCGGCTGCTGGAGGGCCTGCGTCCCACGCTGGTCCTCCGGCCTTGGACCGAGGACCCGGCCGCCCCGGCGGACGCGACGGCGCCGCTCGGCGACGGGTCGCGCCGGTTGGCCGCCGCGCTGCAGGCCGGCCGGGACCTCGCCGCCGGCCTGGCAGCTGGCATCCGCCGTGACCGTGGGCTCCGGGGCGACCTCGTCGGGCTGGCCCTCGCGCAGCTCGCCAACGAGGCCGCCATCCTCCGGCTGGACGCGATGGCCGCGGCGGGGGAGGCGCGCTACCTGTCCGCCGGCCAGCCCTCGGGGATCGACGACGTGGTGCCGGGCATGACCGCGCACGTGCTCGGCCCGCCCACGGTCGAGCAGTGGCCCGCCGTCGCCACCCAGGCCGCCGAGAACCCGGAGTACTGGATCTCCCAGGCCCGGCTGTTCGCCGAGGCGACCGGCACCCCGGTCCCTGCCGGCGGCGTCCCCGCCCTCGCCGGCGGCGTCCCCGCCCTCGCCGGCGACGGCGATGCCCTCGCCGCGGCCGCTGGCGGGCAGGTCTGCCGGCCGGGGCCCGCGCGCTGGCTGATCGACCGGATGACCGACCGGCAGGTCACCTCGCTGCAGCGCATCGTCCGCAGCCTCGACGACGCGATGAACAACACCAGTCTCCTGCTGCTGCTCGACGTCGCCGGCCAGCGGCTGCTCTTCCCCGGCGACGCGCAGATCGAGAACTGGTCGTACGCCCTTAGCCAACCCGCCACCACGGATCTGCTGCGCACCGTGACGCTCTACAAGGTCGGCCACCACGGCAGCCGAAACGGCACGCCGCGAAGTCTGGTCCGGCTCTGGCAGCAGGATCCGACCCCGCGGGTGGCGATGATGTCGACGCTGCCCGGCGTGCACGGCCAGACCGAGGGCACCCGCGTGCCCCGCGCCACCCTGGTCACCGCACTCGAACAGCTCGGCCCGCTGCACCGGACCGACACCCTCGCCAGGGCCGAGCACCACCTGGAGCTCGAATGCCGCCTGCAGACCGGGGTCTGGGAACGGAAGCCCCCGGCGCCCTGACCGGAACCGGCGCGGCTGCCGTCCCGGCCGCGGGTCGTCCGTCGCCGCCGGCCGGCCGTCCCACCACTTTCGTGCCAGGGCGCCAGGCGTCCCTCATCGCGGCGTACATGTAGGCCTGCGACTTGTGAGGCGCCGTCCGCTCCACGAGCCAGCGGGAGTTTGACGTGACGGGATAGCCTGCCTCACAAGTCGGACAAGAGGACACCGAGGGCATGGACGTCTTCGGGGTTCATCGCCAGCTGGTTGCGGACTACTCGGACTTCACGACCGGGGTCACCGAGATCCGCGATGCCGCCGCAGTGGCGGAGATCGACGCCATTGCGGCGCGCGACGTCTTCGCGCTCAGGGTCGACGAAGTAGCCGCCATCCTCGATACGTTCCCTGTGCTCCGACGGCGTGAAGAGCGCTCCTACGGGGAGTTCCGTACCAAGCGACTGGTCCTGGAGCGGTACGACGCGATGGCAGAGGCACTCCGCACCGGGATCTCGTATCAAACGATCCTTGATCCGCCACCGGCCCAGGGCCCTCGCCATCCTAAGTACGTCGAAAGACCGAGATGAACCCGTCGGACCGGTCGGTCGTGCACTTCACCCAGAGCTGGCGCCCATCAATCCGACAGACGGTGCCATCGAGGAGGCTCAAGCCGAGCTCGATCGGCACCCAGACGAGGCCGACCGGGTCGCGGCGCTGCTCGCCCTCGTCGACGGTTTCGAGACGCCCTACAGCCTGGAGCTGGTGGCCACGGTGCACTTCGCTGCCGGCCAGGAGCCGGAGACTGCGGATCCCGCCCAACTTGCCGACCGAGTCGCAGAGTGGAGCCTGCGCAAGGCCCGACTATTCACCGAAGACCACGTTCATCTCGCGGCCCGACGACTGGCCGAGCACGGCCTCCTTCCGTCATGACGACCACAGCTTCGAGCGCGTGGGCGAGCTCTTCGCGGCGGGTGCTCGGGCGTGACGTCGTGATCAGTCACCGGTTTCCGCTGGACGACGACCCGGCGGCCGTGGAGCGGTTCAAGGCCGGGGGTCGGGTGCAAGATCCAGATGCCGCCGGGAAGCGCGCGCGGACACCGCTGCCACATACTGATTCGCAGCCGCCCGATCGCCACCGCTGCGGACCATGCGGGAGGGGAGCCATGATGCGAGCCGCCGTACTGCGCGGTCCCAAGGACGTCGTGCTCGAGGAGCGGCCCCGGCCCCGGCCGGGACCCGGCGAGGTCCTCGTCCGGGTTCTGTCCGTCGGCGTGTGCGGGTCGGACACCCATTACTACGACCACGGGCGCATCGGGCGCTTCGTCGTCGAGGCCCCCCTCATACTTGGCCACGAGGCCTCGGGCGAGGTAGCGGAGCTCGGGCCCGGCGTCACCCGGCCGGCGGTGGGTCAGCGGGT
>DASPYH010000204.1:0-5979 GCA_035636875.1 Mycobacteriales bacterium
TCGCGTGCTCGCGCCGGGTCCGGGCCCGGTAGCGGGCTCCCAGCCGGGACGCGAGCGCCGCCACCCACGGCCTGGCGCCGTCGTCGAGGACCCAGGTCTCGTGTGCGGGTTCGAGCGCGACGGCGGCCGCGACGGTGGGCAGCAGCACCTCGCGAGGCTCGTTGTACGTGGGGACCAGCACCGCGACCCTGACGTCCGGCGAGATCGCCGCGGGCGGGTCGGGTGCGGCGTCGAGATCCCACAGGTCGAACGCGTGCACGGCGAGGGAGACGAAGGCGTGCAACTCCACGGCGAGCAGCCCGACCGCGAGCCAGGCGGTGGCGCCGTCCAGTGTGGACGTCACCCGCCAGGTGAGGTACGCCGCGGTCACCAGCAGCGCGACCGCGGCGGCCAGCCGGATCAGGGCACGCCGCAGCGGGTCCTCGCGGGCCGCCGCTCCCTCGCTCCACTCGCCCGGCCACGGCACCGCGTCGAAGCGGCGCGCCGGCCGCCTGCGCCGCTTCACCGCCGCCGCATTCGGGCAGCCGAGCAGGAAAACGACACGCCGCCGTCACCCCCCGTGAACGTCGTGACACAGAGAGATATATCACGGGTCCGGGCCGGCCGGGCGGCCCGCCCGGCCGGGAGTCAGCCGACGACCTGGTCGCCGAGCGCCGCCTTTGCCCCCGCGACGTCGTCGACGCAGATCACGGCCAGGAACTCCGCGGTGGAGACCCGGACCGGAAGGAGCAGGTCGATGGTGATGCCGGCGTTGGCGAGCCGGCGGAACGTCACCGCCCCCTCGCCCGGGAGGTTCTCCAGGCGCACGGTGAGCGCCGGACGCTCGGTGGCCTCGATGCCCGCATCCTCGAGCGCCGTGCGCGCCGCCGCCTCGTCGTCGACGACGAAGCCGACCGTGCCGCTGTCGCTGTGCGTCGTCGCGCAAAGGACGAGGTTGACGTTGTGGGCGGCCATCGCCTCGCACAGGCTGGCCAGCTCACCGGGTTCGCTCTTGAGCTGCACGGTGAAGGCGCTCATCGCCGGGCCCCTTTCCTCCGCGGCGCGGCCCGAGCCACGCGTCCGGGCCGCGGCCGCTCGCCGGTGAACCTACTCCGGCCAGCGGCCGTGCCCTGGACGCCGGGGCCGGTAGGATTCGCCTCGCCGCGGCGGGGGAGTTCCAGCCGACCGAGACTTGGGTAGGCCGTGCCGATGCTGCGCTACAAGGAGTTCGTCGACTCCGTCCGGGAACGGCTGCAGACCCAGGAGGTCGAGCGGGCCCGGGAGGCCATCGCCCGCACCATGTACGGGCTGATCCTCTGGCTGCCGACCGAGGAGCGGAAGGCGCTGCACGACGCCCTGCCCGGCCCGCTGCGGCCGGCCGACTGGGAGGACGCGGCGCAGCTGGGCGGCGACGCGCGGCGGTTCGTCCGGTTCGTCGCGGCCCGGGAGGGCCGGTCGCAGGAGCAGGTCGGGTACGAGGCGCAGGCAGTGCTGTCCGCGCTGGCCGACGAGGACCCGGAGCTCGCCCGCCGGCTGCGGGCCGTGCTGCCCGGCGACTTCGCCGAGCTGTTCGGCGCGCCCGGCGGCGGACCCCCGACCGACCTCGGCGCCGGTTCCGGCGTACCCCCCGCCGAGCTGACCGACGAGGACGTCCGCGAGCTGCTGGCCCGGCTGCCGGAGTGGACCGGGGACCGGCACCGGCTCACCCGGCTGGTGTCGCCGCCGGACTACGTGGCCGAGCAGCTGTTCCAGCGCATCGACGAGGTCGAGCGGCGGCTGAGCCACCGGGCCGTTGTCACCCGCGAGCTCGACGGCAGCTACCGGATCGAGGTCTGGACCCACTCCGAGGGCCTGGTGACCCACCTCGACGCCGCGTTCGCGGAGGCGATCGAAGACGCGCTGGAGGACGTGCTGGAGATGCGACCGGCCCGGGTCGAGCCGCCTCCTCCCGAGACGGAGGTGGCACCCCGCCGGCCGCCGGCCGAACCCGTCCCCGGCACGACCCACCGGCTCAAGCGGGAAGCCAAGGAGCGGGAGGAAGAGGAGCGGGAGCGGGCCCGCCGGTTCGGCCGCTGAGATACCCCGGGGGGCGGCCCCCGGACCCCCGGGGCGGACGGTTTCTTCGGCTGGTCTCGTTGGTTTGCGCGGTTGCCGTCCGACTGCCGGGTGTCCCCTCGCGGGCTCGGGGATCCCCGGCCGGCTTGGTCACGGTGGTCGGGAATGTTCGCTCGTGCGGCGGCGGCCCCCGGACCCCCGGGGCGGTCGATGGGAGCCGCTGGTCCGGTTGGTCGGCGCGGCCGCCGTCCGACTGCCGGGTGTCCCCTCGCGGGCTCGGGGATCCCCGGCCGGCTTGTGGGGTGAGCCTCGACCGCTGGGCGTCAACCGCTGGCAGGTCGCCTGGTCACACCCCGGCCACGCGGCAGCCGGCGCTATTGTCCCGTCCGCCCGGGAGACCTACGGTCCGAGGATCGGTCACCTCACCCGGGGACCGACCTCGAAAGGGGAGGTCACATGCCGACCACAGTGCGAGCCGCCCTTGTCCAGGCGACCTGGACCGGCGACAAGGAAAGCATGATCAAGGCGCACGAGGAGTACGCCCGGGAGGCCGCCGCGCAGGGCGCGCAGGCAGTCTGCTTCCAGGAGCTGTTCTACGGGCCGTACTTCTGCCAGGTGCAGGACCCCCACTGGTACTCGCTGGCCGAGCCGGTGCCCGGGCCGACCACCGAGCGGTTCGCCACGCTGGCCCGCGAGCTCAACATGGTCACGATCCTGCCCGTGTACGAGCAGGAGCAGCCCGGCGTGCTCTACAACACCGCGGCCGTGCTCGACGCCGACGGCCGCTACCTCGGCAAGTACCGCAAGACCCACCTGCCGCACGTCGGCGGCTTCTGGGAGAAGTTCTACTTCCGGCCCGGCAACCTCGGCTACCCGACCTTCGACACCGCGATCGGCCGGATCGGCGTCTACATCTGCTACGACCGGCACTTCCCGGAGGGCTGGCGCGCGCTCGGGCTGAACGGGGCGCAGATCGTCTTCAACCCGTCGGCGACCAGCCGGGGCCTGTCCGGCTACCTGTGGAAGCTGGAGCAGCCGGCCTCCGCCGTCGCGAACGAGTACTTCATCGGTGCGATCAACCGGGTGGGCATCGAGGATCTCGGCGACGACGACTTCTACGGCACCTCCTACTTCGTCGACCCGGAGGGCAAGTTCGTCGGCGACGTCGGGCATGATCACGACGCCGAGGTGATCGTCCGTGACCTCGACATGGACCTGCTGACCGAGGTGCGCAACCGGTGGGCGTTCTACCGCGACCGCCGCCCGGACGCGTACGGCGACCTGGTCAAGCCGTAGGAGGAGCGCCGTGAGCCTGCTCATCAGCGGCGGTTCGGTGGTGAACGCCACCGGCGCCGCGCCCATGGACGTCCTCGTCGACGGCGAGACGATCGCCGCGCTGTACGCGCCCGGCCGCGCGGAGGGTGTCACCGCGGACACGACGATCGACGCGACCGGGAAGTACGTCATTCCGGGCGGAATCGACGTGCACACGCACATGGAGCTGCCGTTCGGCGGCACGGCCGCGTCCGACACCTTCGAGACCGGCACCCGGGCGGCGGCATGGGGCGGCGTGACGACGATCGTCGACTTCGCCGTCCAGCGCACCGGCGAGGTCGTGCAGGACGGGCTGGCCGCGTGGCATGCCAAGGCCGACGGCAACTGCGCCATCGACTACGGCTTCCACATGATCCTCGGCGGCGTGGACGACGAGTCGCTCAAGGCGATGGACCAGCTCGTCGAACACGAGGGTGTCACCAGCTTCAAGCTGTTCATGGCGTACCCGGGCGTCTTCTACTCCGACGACGGGCAGATCCTGCGGGCGATGCAGCGGGCGGCCGGCAACGGCGCGATGATCATGATGCACGCCGAGAACGGCATCGCGATCGACGTGCTGGTCGCCGAGGCGCTGGCCCGCGGCGAGACCGATCCGGTCCACCACGGGATCACCCGGCCGTCGGCGCTGGAGGGCGAGGCGACGAGCCGGGCGATCGTGCTGGCCGGGGTCGCCGGCGCGCCGCTCTACGTCGTGCACCTGTCGGCGTCCGAGGCGCTGGCCGCGGTCGCGGCGGCCCGGGACGCCGGCCGGAACGTGTTCGCCGAGACCTGCCCGCAGTACCTCTACCTGACGCTGGAGGACCAGCTCGGCGCGCCCGGTTTCGAGGGGGCCAAGTACGTCTGCTCGCCACCGCTGCGCACGAAGCACGCGTCCCACCAGCGCGACCTGTGGCAGGGCCTGCGTACCGACGACCTGGCCGTCGTCTCCACCGACCACTGCCCGTTCTGCTTCAAGGACCAGAAGGAACTCGGCCGGGGCGACTTCTCCAAGATCCCGAACGGGATCGGGGGGATCGAGCACCGGATGGACCTGATATATCAGGGCGTCGTGGACGGGCACCTGTCGCCCGCCCGCTGGGTGGAGACCTGCTCGACCACTCCGGCCCGGCTGTTCGGGCTCTACCCGCGCAAGGGCGTGGTCGCCCCGGGCGCCGACGCGGACCTGGTGGTCTACGACCCGGCCGGGCGCACCCGGATCGGCGTGGACACGCACCACATGAACATGGACTACTCGGCGTACGAGGGCTACGAGATCGCCGGGAAGGTGGACACTGTCCTGTCCCGCGGCTCGGTGGTGGTCTCGGACGGGGAGTTCCGTGGCCGTGCTGGGCACGGCAGGTTCGTCCGCCGCGGCCTGTCCGACCTGCTGACCTGAGCCTCTGACCGAGGAGGTGTCCACAGTGGACGTCGGTGTCGTGCTGCAGACCAACCCGCCGGCCGCCCGGGTGGTCGAGCTGGCCCGGCAGGCCGAGCTGTACGGCTTCAGTCACGTGTGGACGTTCGACTCGCACCTGCTCTGGCAGGAGCCGTACGTCATCCACAGCCAGATCCTGGGCGCCACCCGGACCGTGACGGTCGGGCCGATGGTGACCAACCCGGCGACCCGCGACTGGACGGTGACCGCCTCCGTCTTCGCCACCCTGAACGAGATGTTCGGCAACCGGACGGTGTGCGGGATCGGGCGCGGCGACTCGGCGGTCCGGGTGACCAACGGCAAGCCCACGACGCTCGCCACGCTGCGCGAGTGCGTCCACGTAGTCCGGGAGCTGGCCAACGGCCGGCCCGTCGACTACCGCGGCTCGACCCTGCGGCTGCCCTGGGCGCTGCGCAGCCGGCTGGAGGTCTGGATCGCCGCGTACGGGCCGAAGGCGCTGCAGCTGGCCGGCGAGGTCGGCGACGGCTTCATCCTGCAGCTCGCCGACCCGGACATCGCGGCGTGGACGATCAAGGCGGTGCGGGAGGCGGCGGCGGCCGCGGGACGCGACCCCGACGCGATCAGGATCTGCGTGGCGGCCCCGGCGTACGTCGGCGACGACATGGCGCACCAGCGCGACCAGTGCCGGTGGTTCGGCGGGATGGTCGGCAACCACGTCGCCGACATCGTCTCCCGCTACGGCGCGGGCGGGGCGGTGCCGAAGGCGCTGACCGACTACATCGCCGGGCGCAGCGGCTACGACTACAACGAGCACGGCCGCGCCGGCAACGTCCACACGGAGTTCGTGCCGGACGAGGTCGTCGACCGCTTCTGCGTCCTCGGACCCGTGCAGCAGCACGTCGCCCGACTGTCCGAGCTCGCCGCGCTCGGCGTCGACCAGTTCGCCGTCTACCTGCAGCACGACGGGAAGGAGCAGACGCTCGCCGCGTACGGAGAGCACGTGATCCCGGCCGTCACCGCGCACCTGCCGGCGCGTTCGTGAACCGAGTCGCCTTCGGGGGCCGGGCCCCCGCACCCCCGGACGGGGTCGTCTTCGGGGGGTGGGCCGCCGTATCGCCGGGCGTTGGGTCGGTGCCGCGAGTGCGGTCTCGACCGGTCTCACCCAGCGGGCCCCGCCGGAGGCGGGGACCCCGGACGCGTCTCGGGCCCGCGGACGCGCCAGTCTTGGTCGGGGG
>DASPYH010000205.1:0-2991 GCA_035636875.1 Mycobacteriales bacterium
CCGCCCCGGGTGCCGGTCGAGCGGCTCGGTCGCGAGTTGGCGGCGCTGCACTCGGCCGGAGCGCCGGCCTTCGGCCGTGACCGGGACGGATGGATCGGTGCCGCCCCGTTGGACAACCGGCCGTGCGTCGCCTGGCCCGAGTTCTACGCGGAGCGCCGGATCGGCCCGTACGTGCGGGTCTTGCGCGAGCGCGGCGATCTGTCCGCCGAGCAGGCGGCGGTCTTCACCCGGCTCGCCGCCCGGCTCGGGTCGGTGGCGGGGCCGCCCGAGCCACCGGCACGGCTGCACGGCGACCTGTGGAGCGGCAACGTGCTGTGGGACCCCGACGGTCGCGGCTGGCTGGTGGACCCGGCCGCGCACGGCGGACACCGGGAGACCGACCTGGCGATGCTCGGCCTGTTCGGCGCGCCCGGCCTGCCGCGGCTGCTGCGGGCGTACCAGGAGGTCACCCCGCTCGCGCCGGGGTGGGAGGACCGCCGCGAGCTGCACCAGGTGCACCCGCTGCTCGTGCACGCGGTCCTCTTCGGCGGGTCCTATCTCGGGTCGGCCCTTGATGCCGCGCGCCGGTACGCGGGGTAGGCCCGGGCCGGCGGCATGCCGGGCTCGAGGTCGGCGCGCGGTCACCCGCCGACCATGCGCGGACCGACGTCCGCGCCATTGGCACGCCTCGACCCGCGATGGCCGCCGATCGAGCGGCGACGCGGGCCGGCCCGTCGCGCAGGACACGCCGGTGACCGGGCGCGTGTGCGGGCGTTCACAGCCGGGACGGGAACACCGGGGGCCCGTGGCGCGTGCACACTAGACGATGAGCGAGAACTCCCCACCCAAGTCGAAGCTCGAGCTCAAGCCGATCGAGGTCGGGGTGGGCGCCGGAGCGGCAGTGGTGACCGCCTTCGCGTCCTCCTACCTCGGCATCGCGGGCACGCTGACCGGGGCCGCGCTGGCGAGTGTCGTCGGAACCGTGAGCACGTCCGTGCTGCGGACGTCGGCGCAGCGGACGAACGAGTCGCTGCAGCGCAGCACGTCGCGACTTCGCCAGGCGATGGTCGTCCGGGGGACCGGCACCGCCAGCGGGGCCACCAGGGTCGACCCGGGCGTCGCCGCCGTCGACGTCACCGGCCCGGCCGGGACCGCGGGGAACGACCCGGACCGGACCGCGGCCGCCGAGGCGGCCGGTGCGCGCGAGGGCGCCGGTGCGCCTGGACGGACAGCCAGTAGCGGGGCCTCCGGAGGAGGTGCCAGCGCGGCAGGCGGTCCGGGAGCCGGCCCGGTCGACGGCGGCGGGAGGTCGGCGGGCGCGCGGAGGCCGCGCTGGCCGGTGCTGGCCGGCGGCGCCCTCGTCGCCTTCGTCGTCGCGCTGATCGCGATCACCGGCATCGAGTCGGCGGTCGGCAAGCCGCTGGCCTCGCTCGTGGGCAAGGACACCGGCGGCGGAACCACGATCGGGCGGACGGTGGGCGAGAACCCCGCACCCGCGAGCCCGAAGCGGGACAGCCCGGCGTCGACCACCGCGCCGGTCACCACCGCCCCGGTGAGCTCCAGCCCGGCAGCGAGCCCGACCGGCACGCCGTCCACGACCTCGAGACCGACCTCTGCGCCCGCCCCCGAGCCGTCGGCCACCCCTGCGCCGAGCCCCGGCTCGTCCCCGTGAGCGGCGGCGGGCCTCCGCGAAGGCCGCGGACGGCTCGGCAGGAGGGGACGGCATGGCCCCAAGTGCGGCGCCCGATGGACCTGCCGATCACTGCCCGTCGGCGGCACGGACTGAGGTCGGCAGCCTGACCACCGTCACGAAGAACTCGTCGATCTGCTGGACCACCCTGATGAAGCGCTCGAAGTCCACCGGCTTCGTCACGTATGCGTTGGCGTACAACTTGTAGCTGCGCAGCACGTCCTCCTCCGCCTCGGAGGTGGTCAGCACCACGACCGGGATGGTGCGCAGGCTCTCGTCCGCCTTGACCTCCCGCAGCACCTCACGGCCATCCTTCCGGGGGAGGTTGAGGTCGAGCAGGACCAGGCCGGGGCGCGGCGAGTCGGCGTACTCCCCCTCGCGGCGGAGGAACCGCAGCGCCTCCACGCCGTCGTTCACGACGTGCAGGGTGTTGTGCAGCTTGTGTTCCTCGAACGCTTCGCGGGTCATCAGCACGTCGCCCGGGTCGTCCTCGACGAGCAGGACGTCGATGACGATGGGCGGCTCGGTGGGAAGGGTCTGGGTCATCCGGCGCTCTCCGGCTCCTCGGTCGTAGTGGCGATGGGGTCGCCGGCGCCGGCGTGCTCGGCCGGCTCGGGCTTCGGCAGGGTGAAGCGGAAAGTGGTGCCAGGCGACGCCTCAGCGTCCAGCCAGATCCGGCCACCGTGGTAGTCGACGATCTTGCGGCAGAGGGCGAGGCCGATGCCGGTGCCCGGGTACGCCTCCTTCGGGTGCAGCCGCTGGAAGATGACGAAGATGCGCTCGGCGTACTCGGGCTCGATGCCGATGCCGTTGTCCGCGACCGAGAACTCCCACTCGGCGCCGGCATCCCGCACCCCGACGCGGACCCGTGGCGGCCCGGCGCCGCGGAACTTGATCGCGTTGCCGATGAGGTTCTGGAAGACCGCGGTGAGCAGCGAGACGTCGCCGGAGACCCGGGGCAACTCATCGACGGTGACCTCGGCGCCGGCCTCCTCGACCGCGAGCGACAGGTTGGCGACCGCCTGCGCGACCAGCTCGCCCGCCTCCACCTCGACGTGCTCGCGGACCATCCGACCGACGCGGGAGAAGGCGAGCAGGTCGTTGATGAGGATCTGCATCCGCTTCGCGCCGTCGACGGCGAAGGCGATGTACTGGTCGGCCCGCTCGTCGAGCTGCCCGGCATACCGTCGCTGCAGCAGCTGGCTGAAGCTGGCCACCTTGCGCAGCGGCTCCTGCAGGTCGTGCGAGGCGACGTAGGCGAACTGCTCGAGTTCCGAGTTGGACCGCTGCAGGTCCTCGGTCCTGGCTTCCAGGGCCGCGTG
>DASPYH010000206.1:0-3543 GCA_035636875.1 Mycobacteriales bacterium
TGAGCCGCTTGCGCCCGACGCGGTCTGACCACGCTCCGGCGACGAGCTGACCCAGGCCCCATACGGCCGGGTACAGCGCGGCGAGCACGCCGATGCGGGTCACGGTCAGGCCGGCGGCGGCGAACGGGACCGTCGGCGCGGCTGTTCGGGCGCCGGTCACGCTCCGGTCTCCAGCGCCGTGCCATGCGCGGCGGCCCAGTCGTCGGGGCCGCCGACCAGGACGCTCACGTCGCGGTGCCCGGCTTGCTCGAGCAGGCTGGCGGCCGTCATGGCGCGTTCCCCGTGCCCGCACATCACGACCGTCGGCTCGGTGGGCAGCGGCGTCGCCGCGGCAGCGGCGAGCTGGCCGAGCTCGACGTTGCGGGCGCCGGGCAGGTGGCCGGCGGTGAACTCCGGCCGTTGTCGCACGTCGAGCACCCGCTGGCCCTTCATGTCCTGCCCGTCCGGGTCGACCAGGCGGGTGGCGGTGGTGGGCAGGCCGGCGGCGGTCCACCCGCCGATGCCCCCGAGGACCTCGCCGACGAGGCTGTCGTAGCCGATCTTGGCTGCCTGCCACAGGACCTCCCCGGGGTCCTGGTCCGGTCGGCGGAGCACCAGCAGGGGCTTGGCGTGCGGCGTGACCCAGCCGAGCCAGGTCGCGAACACCTCTCGCAGCGGGATGGACAGCGACCCTGGCACGTGCCCGGCGGCGAACTCGGCGACCGGGCGCACGTCGACCAGCTGGGCGCCGCCGCAGAGCAGCTGCCATGCGTGCGCTGCCGCGAGTGGGGCGAGGACGGGGGCGGAGTCGAGTAGCGCGGGGCCGCGCCGGTTCTGCTCAGCGAGGCGGAGGAAGTACGGCGGGAACGAGCCGAGGGAGCCGAGCAGCTGTGCCACGAACGCGTCCTCGTCGGCCGCGTGCAGCAGCGGGTTCGTGGCCTTCTCCCGGCCGATGCTGCTGGTCCGCTCGGCGTCGGACGGGGCGGAGCAGTACGACCCGGCGCCGTGGGTCGGCCACACCGCGACGTCGTCGGGCAGGGCCGCGAGCCGGTGCAGGGACCGGTACTGGGCGCGGGCCAGCTCCTCGGTGCGGTCGGGGTCGACCAGGTCGGTGCGGGCGGCGGTGCCGACGAGCAGCGACCCGCCGGTGAACACCCCCACCGGCCGGTCGGCGTCCAGCAGCACGAACGCCAGGTGCTCGTCGGTGTGGCCCGGGGTGGTGAGCGCGCGCAGGCGCAGGCCACCGAGGTCGACCTCGTCTCCGTCACGCAGCCCGGTGTGCGGGAATTCCCGGCGGCCGGCCGCGGACGCGAGCACGGCCGCGTCGTCCGCCGCCGCGAGCTGTCGGGCTCCGGAGAGGAAGTCGGCGTGCAGGTGGGTGTCCGCGGCGAACGCCACCCGCAGCCCACGCTTGGCCCCCGCGGCCCGGACGGCGCGCAGGTCGCGGCTGGCGTCGACGACCAGGGCCCGACCGTCGGCGAGGTCGACCAGGTAGGCGGTGTTGCCCAGCCCGGCGTCGGGCAGCGGCACCACGGTCGGCTCGCTCACGACGCCTCACCGTCCACCGCGGCAGCCACCGGCGGCGTGCGGCCCATCACCAGCACGTAGCCTCGCCCTCACCTCACCAGACGTTCAACGAAACGATTGAATGCTGTGCAGGGCCGGGTACGCTTGTCAAGCGAATCCTTGAACGGGTGGTGTTGACCGGAGGTGCGCGGATGGGCGACCGGGCCGCGAAGGACGCGCTGTTCGACGGTCTCGCCGGCGTCGCCAAGGCCCTGGGCAACGGGCGCCGCGCCGAGATCGTCGACGTCCTCACCCAGAGCGAGCGGTCGGTGGAGGAGATCGCGGGCGAGCTCGGGCAGAGCGTCGCGAACACCTCCCAGCACCTGAAGCAGCTGCTGCGCGCCGGCCTCGTCCGCACCCGAAGGCACGGCAACCGCATCCACTACTCGCTGGCCAGCCCGCGCGTCGCCGAGCTGTGGGCCGCGGTCCGCGACGTCGCGGCCGAGCACGTCGCCGAGCTGGACAAGCTCGCCGCCGCGTACCTCGGGGACCGGTCCGGGTTGGCCACCGTCACCCGCGACGAGCTCGCCCGCCGGCTCCGCGACGGGGACGTGGTCGTGCTCGACGTCCGGCCCGAGGCGGAGTACCGCGCCGGGCACGTCGCCGGCGCGGTGTCGCTGCCGGTCGCCGAGCTGACCCGCCGGCTGCGCGACCTGCCCAAGGACCGGATGGTGGTCGCGTACTGCCGCGGCCCGTACTGCGTGTACGCCGACGATGCCGTCCGCGTGCTCACCCGCCGCGGCTACCACGCCGTCCGGCTCGAAGACGGGTACCCCGAATGGGCCCGCGGCGGGCTCCCCGTCGAGGCCGCCCACCCCTGACCGGCCGTACCCGGACCCGAGATCCGCACACTTGCCGCCCACCCACCCGCTCGTCCTGACCCCGGAACGTCAAGGAAGGTTGACGATCCCCCCTGCGTCAACTTACCTTGACGGTGTGGTCGTGGCGGTGGGTGAGGCGAGGCAGGTGGTCGAGGCGGCGACGAGCCCGGACCCGGAGGTCGGGTTGGCGGCGGTGGCCGCGCTGCGGTCGCTTGTGGACGTGCTGGAGGCGTTGCAGGTCGACCACGCGCGGGCCCGCGGCTGGTCCTGGCGGGACATCGCCGGCCGGCTGGGCGTGACCAAGCAGGCGGTGCACGCCAAGCACGCGCTGCGGGCCCGGGGCCGGTGACCGGTGGTGTGGGATCGACTCACCCCGCAGGCGCGGGCGGTGATGGACCGGGCGCTGGCCGAGGCCGACCGGCTGGGGCACGGCTACCTCGGTGACGAGCACATCCTGCTCGGTCTGCTCGGCGGCCCGCAGGACCCGGCGGCGGCCGTGCTGACGGGAGCCGGGCTGGACCTGGCCGGCGCCCGGGCCGAGTTGGCCCGGCTGGCCGCCGACGGCCGGATCCCTCGGTGCGGGGTCGACGACGTCGCGGCGCTGCGCACCGTCGGGATCGACGTCGACCAGGTCCGCCAGCGGCTGTCGGCGGCGTTCGGCGCGGAGGCGGTGGGCCGGGCGGTGTGGCGGGCCAGCCGCCGGCCCTGGTGGCGGGGCGGCGGGCGGCGCCGCACCCCGCTCTGCGGACGCCCGCTGTTCGCCAAACGCGCGCTCGCGCTGGCCGCCGCCCACGCGGACACCGGAGGCCAACCGGCGGTCGGACCGGAACATCTGCTGTACGGGGTGCTCCGCGACGCAGCCGACCCGTACGGCACCGGCCTGGGCCGCCGCGGCCGCCGGCACCTCACCCAGCTGGGCTGGACCCTCAGCCCGGTCAACCCCGCCACCGCCGTGCTCACCGCACACGGCATCGACCCCGCCGGGCTGGCCGCGCAGCTGGCAGGACATTAGCCGTCTCGGAAGGCGACAGCGGCCATGCGGGAAAGCACTACCGCGAGGCCGCCGCTCGCAGCCGCTCCGGCGAGCGCCGTCACGGCCAAGGCGGTGAAGGCGACGGGAGCGGAGAGCACCGCGACGCGGTCCAGCCAGGGCGGTGTCTGTGTCCGTCCGAGCAGT
>DASPYH010000207.1:0-2376 GCA_035636875.1 Mycobacteriales bacterium
GCGGCATCAGCGGGTGGTTGGGCGTCAGCCGCGACTCGGGCTCGGCGTGCACCCGGGAGTCGACGATCGCGGTCGGCAGGTGCTCGTGGTAGAGCAGCGCCGAGTCCGCCGAGAAGCCCTCGACGCCCATCAGCTCCTCGGCGTACAGGCCGCCGTCGGGCTTGCGGAACTGGGTGTGGCGCTTGCGCGGGACCTCGCCGACCCGGCGGTAGTACGGCATGGCGTCCGTCCTCCTGCGTCCGCTGACCGGACATCGTTGTCCGCTGACAGAACGCTCCGTCATCGTACGGCCGAGGGGGCGGGGTCGCCCCCGCCGCGGGCCGCCGGCTCGGATAGCGTGCGTGCGTGCGGACCTGGCTGCCGGTGCCGGCGGACTCGCCGTTCGGGATCGCGAACCTCCCGTACGGCGCGGTCGAATGGCCGGGGCACGAGCGGCCGAAGGTGGCGGTGCCGGTCGGCGACGCGGTGCTCGACCTGGCCGGCGCGCTGGAGCGGATCGACGGGGACCTCGCCTTCCTCGTCCGCGGGCCGTCGCTGGACCACCTGCTGGGGGCGGGACCGGAGGCGTGGGCGGCGCTGCGCGCGACGCTGATCCACCTGCTCACCGACGAGCGGCACCGCCCGGTGGTCGAGCCGGCACTGCTGCCCCGCGACGACGTCCGGCCGGTGCTGCCGTTCACGGTCGCCGACTACGTCGACTTCTATGCCTCCGAGCAGCACGCCAGGAACCTCGGCCGCATCCTCAGGCCGGACTCGCCCGCCCTGCCGCCGAGCTGGAAGCACCTTCCGATCGGCTACCACGGCCGCGCCGGCACGGTCGCGGTCTCCGGCACCGACGTGGTCCGGCCGTGCGGGCAGCGCAAGCCGCCGGACGCGGACGCCCCGACGTACGGGCCGTCGCGGCGGCTCGACTTCGAGGCCGAGATCGGCTTCGTCGTCGGCATGCCCTCGACCCTCGGCACGCCGGTCCCGACCAGGGCCTGGCGGCAGCACGTCTTCGGGGTCGTGCTCGTCAACGACTGGAGCGCACGCGACCTGCAGGCGTGGGAGGCGCAGCCGCTCGGCCCGTTCCAGGGCAAGTCGTTCCTCACGTCGGTCTCGCCCTGGATAGTGCCGCTGGCGGCGCTGGAGGACGCGCTGGTCGAGCCGCCGGCGCAGGACCCTCGACCGCTGGACTACCTGCTCCCACGCGGACCCGGGCTGGACCTGGACGTCGAGGTACGCCTGAACGGGCACGTCGTCTCCCGCCCGCCGGCCGCCGCGCTCTACTGGACGCCGGCCCAGCAGCTCGCCCACCTGACCGCCAACGGAGCCTCGCTGCGGACCGGTGACCTGTTCGCCTCGGGCACGGTCTCCGGTGCCGAGCCGGACCAGCGCGGCTCCCTGATCGAGCTGACCTGGAACGGCACGCAGCCGCTCACGCTGCCGGACGGGACCACCCGGGGCTTCCTCGACGACGGCGACGCGGTCTCGATCTCGGCGACCGCGCCCGGCCAGGGCGGCACTCTCCTCGGCTTCGGCGAGGTCACCGGTACGGTGCTGCCGGCCCGCCGGCCTCAGACGTAGCCGAACATCTGGGTCCACATGTCCTTGCGCGGGTCGTAGCCGACGCCCGTCGCCTTGGACTCGCAGTTGAGGATGTTGGCCCGGTGCCCGGCGCTGCTCATCCAGCCCTGCACGACCGCCTCGGGCGTCGGGTAGCCGGCGGCGATGTTCTCGCCGGACCAGCGCGGGTAGCCCGCCGCCTCCGCCCGGTCGCCCGGGCCCTCGCCGTCCGGAGAGGTGTGGCTGAAGTAGTCCCGGTCGACCATGTCCTTGCTGTGCGCCTCGGCCGCGGCGGTCAGCCTCGGGTCCACCCGGAGCGCCCCGCAGCCGGCCTTGGTCCGCTCGACGTTGGTCAGCCGGGTCACCTCGGCCTCAGCGGCGGCCACCGCGGCTGCGGTGGCGCTGGGGCTCGGTGCCGCCGTCCGCGTCCGCTGCCGGTGGGTGGCCGGTGCCGAGGGGGTGCTGACCGCGGCGGTGGAGGTGGCCGGCGCACCGGGTGCGATCGTGCCGAGCGAGGGTGCCGGGGGCAGCCTGCGGTCGCGGGAGGCGTGGTCCCCTTCAGCCGGGGCGTCCGCCGCACCGGGCCGGCCGGTTCGCCCGGACGGCGTCGAGACCCGCTCGGTGCTCTCGGCCAGCAGCCCCGCTTCCTGACTGGTCCCGCCGTCGCGGACGCCGAGCGCCCAGACCGCGCCGAGCGCGACCACGAGCACGGCGAGGAACGCGGCGACGGGCGTGGCCCGGCGAGAGCGGCGCTGGGCCCGGGACGGTCTGCCGGTCGCCCGGGCTGCGCGCGCTGAGTGGCGGCCGTGCGGGTGCCGGCCGTGCCTGTTC
>DASPYH010000208.1:0-2736 GCA_035636875.1 Mycobacteriales bacterium
CTGTGGCCACCCATGCGTCGGTGTCATGCTCGAGCCGATGCAGTGCGTCCTGCTTGCGTTGTTCCGGCGTCCGGGCGGGCGGGGTCATCCTGGAGCAGCCTCCTGACTTGCCGATCGAGAGTGCCGGCGCCTTGCGGCTGGTGACAACCTTTCTCAGGAGGACCGCCGGTCGTGGGCGACCGGCTCCTCTCCGGCGGCTAGCCCCTGCCGGTCGGCGGGCCCGTCGTGGGCGACTGGCTCGTCTCCGGCGGCTAGCCCGCGCATGTCGGCTGGACCGTCGTGGGCCTCTGGCTCGCCGGCGTTGTCCGGCCCGGCCGGACCTTCGTCGTCCGCTGGCCCGTTCTCCTCGGCGAGCTCGTCGTCGTCGGCGAGGACCTCGACCCCGTCGAGCTCGAGGACCCGCTCGTCGGCGTCCGTGAGCCCGTCCCGGTCGGCCGCGGCTGCCGCAAGGAACCAGTCCCGCGCCTCGTCCGTGCGGCCGAGCTCGAGCAGGGTGTCCGCGTACGCGTACCACAGCCGAGGCGACCAGGGCCGCACCGAGCGCCGATCGAGCCCACCGCCGCCCTGCAGCGTAGCGAGCGCCGCGTCGAGCTGACCGAGGTCGCGCCGAGCGCCGGACTCGACGATGCGCATCTCGGCGCCCTCCGCCGGCGGCAGCGCCTGCGCCTCGGGCGACTGGGCGAGCCGCAGCGCCCGGTCCGGCCGGCCGAGCGCGCGCTCAGCGTCGGCGAGGAGCGGGAGCGCGACGTCGTCGCCGGTCATCCGGCGCGCGGTCCGCAGTTCCGCGATGGCTTCGGCCCACTCGCCCGCCGCGTACGCCGTCTCGCCCACGGCCTCGCGGACCGCGGCGACCCGAGAGCCGAGCGCCCTGGCGGCACGGGCTTGCGCCAGCGCGGCCTGCGGGTCGTCGTCGACCAGCCGGCCAGCGGCCACGAGGTGCCGCGCCACCCGCTCGGCGGCGACCTTGCTCAGCGTGCGCAACTGGGATCGGATCTCCGGCGCCAGGTCCCGGGGGTCGGCGTCTGCGGGTGGCTCGACGGTCGGACCGGAGCGTCGGGAGCCGGCGACCGTCGGGTACGCCGGCTCGGGCCGCGAGCCGCGGAAGCCGTGCCCGGAGCGGGCAGTCCGTCCCGGCCGCTCCGCGGAGTCGTCGCGCGGTCCGCCCCTCGCTGGCCGACCCGCTCGCTGCCCAGCATTCGCACCGCGCCGGTCGCCGAACCGGCTCGGACGCTGCTCGTCCTCCCGCGGTGCGAAACGGCGCAGGTCCCCGTCATCCTCGCCTCTAGAACGGCGACCGTCGCCGTACCGTCCACCCGAGGCCGACGGCCGACCGCGCCGCTCCCCGGCCGCCGTCCCGCTGCCGTAATTGGAGCCACCCATGCGTGGGCCGCGACCGGGCTCGCGGGTGCTGTCGCGGGGTCGCCCGGATCCCGCTGCCGCATCACTGTCTCCGGCGGCGCGTGAGCCGCGGCCGGGCCGGCCGGTGCGCTCGCGGGGTGACCCGGATCCCGCTGCCGCATCACTGTCTCCGGCGGCGCGTGAGCCGCGGCCGGGCCGGCCGCCGCGGTCGCGGGGTGACCCGGATCCAGCTGCCACATCACGGTCCCCCGCCGTGCGCGGGCCGCGACCCGGCTCGCCGCCGCGGTCGCGGGGTGACCCGGATCCAGCTGCCGGAGCACGGTCGCCTGTGCGTGGGTCGCGCCGCGGCTCGAAGCTCGGCGGGGCGCCGTAGTCACCCGTCACCCGAGGAGGGCTACCAGACCTGCCCGGCCGGTCGCGCCCTCCCCGGACCTCGGCCGGGGGTGTCGCTGCCCGCCGCCACCAACGCCGGGAGCACCGATCTGCTCGTCGGCCGCCGAAGCGGGCACGCCCGACCGGCCTTGCCGGCGGTCCTCCGCGCCGGGTCGGGGGGCGCCGTACCGATCCCCCGATCTCGCCCGCCAGCCGGCACGGTCCCCACCCGACTCACCGCCGGCGCCCGCCGGCGCTCTGCTGGGCCGTACGCGGGTGCCCCGTCTGGGGCCCGCCTGCCGGCCATCGGCGTCGCGCGGACGACCGGCGGGATCTGAAGGCCTGCCGCTCGGGTCGTCAGCCGGCCGTGGCCGGCGTTCTTCGTTCACCGCCGCTGCGCCTCCTGCGGAAATACGTCGATGGGGGCCACGCACGTGGCCCCCATCGAGGAAGATGTCCGGCGACGTCCTACTCTCCCACGCAGTCACCCGCGCAGTACCATCGGCGCAGAAGGGCTTAGCTTCCGGGTTCGGGATGGGACCGGGCGTTTCCCCTTCGCCATGGTCGCCGAAACTCTATGGAGATGTGGTCGTACGACCGCACCTCGGGAACCGCACAGTGGACGCGTTAGCTTTCCGACGCAGTCGGAGAGATTGACATTTTGTGGTCAAGTCCTCGGCCTATTAGTACCGGTCAGCTCCACGGGTTACCCCGCTTCCACCTCCGGCCTATCAACCCGGTGGTCTACCGGGGGCCTTACTCCACGAAGGGATGGGAGACCTCATCTTGAAGCGAGCTTCCCGCTTAGATGCTTTCAGCGGTTATCCCTGCCGAACGTAGCCAACCAGCAGTGCTCCTGGCGGAACAACTGGCACACCAGAGGTTCGTCCGTCCCGGTCCTCTCGTACTAGGGACAGCCCTTCTCAAGTCTCCTGCGCGCGCGGCGGATAGGGACCGAACTGTCTCACGACGTTCTAAACCCAGCTCGCGTACCGCTTTAATGGG
>DASPYH010000209.1:0-3979 GCA_035636875.1 Mycobacteriales bacterium
GATCCTGCCCTTGCCGTCCGCGTGGGCCCGCTGCTTCGCCGAGTTGTAGACCTTCTCGAAGACCCGCGGCACGGACAGGATGAACGTCGGACGGAACGCCTTCAGGTCCTCAAGCAGGTTCTTCACGTCGGCGGTGTGGCCGAGGCGGGTCCGCGTCATCACCGCGCCGACCTGGATGATCCGGCCGAAGACGTGCGCGATCGGCAGGAAGAGCAGCGTGGAGCCCTCCTCGTTGAACAGCTTCCGCAGGCCGTTCACGGAGGTCTTCACGTCGAAGAGCAGATTGCGGTGGGTCAGCTCGCAGCCCTTGGGCCGCCCGGTGGTGCCGCTGGTGTAGATGATCGTGGCGAGGTCGTCGGCGCTGACCGAGAGCCGCCGCTGCTCGGCGTCGGCGTCGGAGACCTCACGCCCGAGCCCCGTCAGCGTGCCGGCCGCGTCGTCGTCGATCTTCCAGACCTCCCGCACGCCCGGCAGGTCGGGGCGGACCGTGTCGAGCACGGCGAGGTGCTCGGCGCCCTCCACGATGACCGCTGCGGCGCCGGAGTCGCCGACGATCCACTGCACCTGCTCGGCGCTGGACGTCTCGTAAATCGGCACCGTGACCGCGCCGGCCGACCAGATCGCGTAGTCGAAGAGGGTCCACTCGTACCGGGTGCGCGACATCAGCGCGACCCGGTCGCCGGCCTGAACCCCCGCCGCCATCAAGCCGCGGCCGACGGCGTCCACCTCGCGGGCGAACTCGGCCGCGGTGACGTCCTGCCAGCCGGACGGCGTACGCCGGCTGAAGCTGGCCAGGTCGGGCACCTCGCGGGCATTGTCGACGACCGCGTCGGTCAGCCGCGCGCCGTCGGGCACGGTGATGGTCGCCGGGACGGTGAACTCGCGCACGGGCTCTCCTCGCACCGGTGGGGCCGCGCAGTGTTACGCGTCGGTAGCCAACGTAGCGCGTCGACCCGCTCACGCGGGAGAGTTGATCCGTGCCGCAACTGGACATCGTCGACGAGACGTTCGTGGTGGCCGAGCCGGCCCGGCTCGCGGCGGTCGTCCGCGACCCCGCCCGCTGGCGGGGCTGGTGGCCGGACCTGCGGCTCGGCGTGTTCCAGGACCGCGGCGACGCCGGAGTCCGCTGGAACGTGCACGGCGCGCTGACCGGCAGCATGGAGGTCTGGCTGGAGCCGTACGGCGACGGCGTGATCGTGCACCACTACGTCCGTTGCGAGCCGGGCGACGGGCGGACCCTCAGTGCGGGCCCCGCCGCGCGGGAGTTGCGCCGCCGCCAGCGCCACGCGAAGCGGATCTTCTGGGCGTTGAAGGACGAGCTGGAGTGTGGCCGGCGCCCCGGCGACCCGCGGCCGGCCGCGACGTAAGGTCACGGGTGTGCGCGTCCACGTGGTGTCGGACGTCCACGGCCGGACCGACGCCCTGGCCCGGGCCGGCGACGGCGCGGACGCGCTGGTCTGCCTCGGCGACCTGCTGCTGTTCGTCGACTACGCCGACTACGGCGCCGGCATCCTCGGCGAGATCTTCGGCCCGGACGCCGTCCGCCGGTTCGTCGAGTTGCGCACGGCGCGGCGGTTCGAGGAGGCACGCGAGCTCACCAGAGGGCTGTGGGCGCAGGTGCCGAACCGCGAGGCCGCGATCGGCGCCGCCATCCGGCACCAGTACGCCCGGCTCTTCGCGGCCTTCCCGACCCCGACTTACCTCACGTACGGCAACGTGGACATCCCGACCGTGTGGCCGGACTTCGCCCGGGAGGGGGTGCGGGTGCTCGACGGCGACACCGCGGAACTCGACGGCTGGCGGTTCGGTTTCGTCGGCGGCGGTTTGCGCACCCCGTTGCGCACGCCGTACGAGATCTCCGACGAGGACTTCGCCGCGAAGGTGGCCTCGCTCGGCGAGGTCGACGTGCTCTGCTCGCACATTCCGCCCGCAGTGCCGGAGCTGATGTACGACGTGGTCGCGCGGCGGTTCGAGCGGGGGAGCGAGGCGCTGCTGGACGCGATCCGAACCACGCAGCCGCGCTACGCCCTGTTCGGGCACGTGCACCAGCCGCTGCAGCGACGGATGCGGATCGGGCGGACCGAGTGCGTCAACGTCGGCCACTTCCGCGGCACGGGCACGCCGTGGGTGCTGCGCTGGGAGCGGTAATCTCAGCCGCATGGCCGACCAGTCCACCCAGTCGATCGTGATCGACGCGCCGCCGGCGGAGATCATGGCGGTGATCGCGGACTTCCCCGCGTACCCGACGTGGGCGGCGTCCGTGAAGTCCGCCGAGGTTGTCTCCTCGGGCCCGGATGGGCGCGCCGACCAGGTCCGCTTCGTGCTCGACGCGGGCGTGGTCAAGGACGACTACGTGCTGGCCTACCGGTGGTCGGGCGACGACCGGGTCGACTGGGAGCTGGTTCGCGGGCAGGTGCAGAAGAACCAGCAGGGGTCGTACGTGCTTCGTCCCCTGGGCGGCGGATCGGCTTCGGGCCCGTCCACCGAGGTGACGTATCACCTCGCCGTCGAGCTGGCGATCCCGATGCTTGGCATGTTCAAGCGCAAGGCAGAGAAGGTGATCATGGACACGGCCCTGAAGGAGCTCAAGAAGCGCGTCGAGAGCTAGCCGCGTGCGCGTAGTCCTCTTCACCGGCAAGGGCGGGGTCGGCAAGACGACCGCGGCCGCCGCGACGGCCGCCCTGCTCGCCGCGCGCGGGCGCAAGGCTCTGGTCGTCTCCACCGATCCGGCGCACTCGCTTGCGGATGCGCTCGGGGTTCCGCTCGGTCCGGAGCCGCGCGAGGTCCAGACCGGGCTGGCCGGGATGCAGGTGGATGCGCAGCGCCGGTTCGAGCGCAGCTGGGCGGCCGTGCGGGAGTGGCTCGGCGGCGTGCTGGCCCACGGTGGCCTCGACGGCCTCGCGGCCGAGGAGCTGATCGCGCTGCCCGGCGCGGCCGAGGTCTGCGCGCTGCTCGAGGTGCGTGACCAGGTCACGCACGGGCCGTGGGACGCGGTGCTGGTGGACTGCGCCCCGACCGCGGAGACGCTTCGCCTGCTCGCGCTGCCCGAGGCGCTGTCCTTCTACATGGAGCAGGTGTGGCCGACGCACCGGCGGGTGGTCCGCTCGCTGCGCCCCGTGCTGGGGCGGCTGGCCGGCGACCCGTCGCTGCCGCCGGACGAGGTGCTCGACGCCGTGGGCCGGCTGCACGGTGAGCTCGGGGACGTCCGTTCCCTGCTGGCCGCCCCGGAGCTGACCACCGTCCGGCTCGTCCTGACGCCGGAGACCGTGGTGGTGGCCGAAGCCCGGCGCACGCTCACGGCGCTCGCGCTGCACGGCCTCCCGGTCGACTCCGTGATCGCCAACCGGGTCTTCCCGGCCGAGGTGGGCGAGTCGCGCTGGGGCGCGGCCTGGCGCTCCTCCCAGCAGTCGGCGCTGGCCGAGCTGGCCGAGTCGGTGGCCGGGCTGCCGGTCCGGCAGGCGAGCTACCGGCCCGCGGAGCCGGTCGGGCTGCGATCCCTGCTCGAGGTGGCGCGCGAGCTCTACGGGTCCGACGACCCGCTGGCGTTCGCCGCCGCACCCGAGACGATGACGGTCGAGCACGACGGCGAGGAGTACGTGCTTCGGATCGCGCTGCCGTTCGTGCGCCGCTCGGACGTGCAGCTGGTCCGGTCCGGCGACGAGCTCGTGGTCACGGTGGGGGAGCAGCGGCGGCGGCTGGCGCTGCCGAGCGGGCTGCGCCGCTGCATCGCGGTGGGCGCATCCGCGGGCCAGGGCGCGGTCTTGGTGCGCTTCAGGCCGAACCCGGAGCTGTGGCCGCGCGGGGCGGCGCAGTGAACCGGGGAGGCGCTAGGTCCTTGCGCCACCCGGGGTTCTGGCCGCGCAGGGCGGCACGGTGAACCCCGGAAGCGCTAGGTCTTGGGCCACCCAGGAGCTCTGCCCGAGCGGGGCGGGACGGTGAACCGCGGAAGCGCTACGTCTCTGCACCGCGTGGCGGAGCA
>DASPYH010000210.1:0-3845 GCA_035636875.1 Mycobacteriales bacterium
TTCGACTCGCTCTACGTCAACGTCAACGGCGAGAGCGGCTACTTCGACCGGTCGCTGGACGTGTACGGCCGGCGGGACCAGCCGTGCCGGCGGTGCGGGACGCCGATCCGTCGCGACCCGTTCATGAACCGCTCCTCGTACACCTGCCCGACCTGCCAGCCGCGCCCGCGGCGCGCCCGCTGGTGAGCACCGAGCAGGCGCGGCTTACCGCCTGGGTGCACGGCCGGGTGCAGGGCGTCGGCTTCCGCTGGTGGGTGCGGGCCAGGGCGCTGGAGCTCGGACTGGCCGGCTCCGCCGCCAACCTCGGCGACGGCCGGGTCGAGGTGGTAGCCGAGGGTGACCGGTCCGCGTGCGAGGAGCTACTCACCCGGTTGCGTGGGCCGGGCACCCCTGGTCGGGTACGGACCGTAGTCGAACGGTGGGGATCTCCCCGGGGAGATATCACCGGTTTCGTCCAGCGCTGACCGGGCTCCGGACACGCCGCGCGACGGCCAGCCGTTGACCGGGGCGCCGGCCCGTGCGACCCTTGGTCTATCGCACGCACCGGATACCCCCCGCGTTCCGCGTGCCCTGCCCAAGACCCACCGAAGCGTCTGGTGTGGAGGCCCACGAGATGGCGAAGGCCCTTCTCGGCTATGTCGGTGCAGTCCCGGATCGTCGCCTCGTCGATGAGGTGACATTCCTGCGGGCGCGTGTCCGGGATCTCGAAGCGGAGATCGCCAGGCTGCGCACCGAGAAGCAGACGAGCGACCTCGAGCACGGCCTGCGGCAGCTGGCAGAGCTGTCGGAGCCAGCCCTCGCCTAGCCACGCTCACCCGTCCCCGTCGGCCCAGCCGGCGGGGATTCCGGTCTTGACCGCAGGTGCCGAACGGCGCCCCGCGGGCGGATGACGCGTGGCCTGGCTGCCGTGATTCGGCCAGCCCACGGGGTACCTTTCTGGACCAGGGCCATTCCCCGTGCCGGCCCACCGCCGTACGCCACCGGAGAGCCGTGCACCTCAAGAGCCTCACGATGAAGGGCTTCAAGTCCTTCGCCTCGGCCACCAGCCTCCGCTTCGAGCCCGGCATCACCTGCGTGGTCGGGCCCAACGGGTCGGGCAAGTCCAACGTCGTCGACGCCATCGCCTGGGTCCTCGGCGAGCAGGGCGCCAAGGCGTTGCGCGGTGGCAAGATGGAGGACGTCATCTTCGCCGGCAGCGCCGGGTCAGCCGGCCGCCCCCCGCTCGGCCGGGCCGAGGTGACGCTGACCATCGACAACGGCGACGGCGCTCTTCCGATCGACTACACCGAGGTCTCGATCACCCGCCGGATGTTCCGCTCCGGGGAGAGCGAGTACGAGATCAACGGGTCGCACTGCCGGCTGCTGGACATCCAGGAGCTGCTGTCCGACTCGGGCATCGGGCGAGAGATGCACGTCATCGTCGGGCAGGGCCAGCTCGACTCCGTGCTCCAGGCCAGGCCGGAGGACCGGCGCGGCTTCATCGAGGAGGCCGCCGGGGTCCTCAAGCACCGCAAGCGCAAGGAGAAGGCGCTGCGGAAGCTGGACGCGATGCAGGCCAACCTCACCCGGCTGACGGACCTCACCGCCGAGCTGCGCCGGCAGCTCAAGCCGCTCGGCCGGCAGGCCGAGGTGGCGCGGCGGGCGGCGACCGTGCAAGCCGACCTCCGCGACGCGCGGCTGCGGCTGCTCGCCGACGACCTGGTCGGGCTGCACGAGGTGCTCGCCCGCGAGGTGGCCGACGAGAGCGCCGTCCGGGACCGGCGGGCGGCTGTCGAGCGCGACCTCACCGCCGCGCAGGTGCGGGAGGCGGAGCTGGAGGCGGTGATCGCGTCCGGAGCGCCGCGGCTGGCCCAAGCCCAGGAGAGCTGGTACCGGCTGTCCGCGCTGGAGGAGCGCTTCCGGGGGACCGCCCGGCTCGCCGCCGAGCGCAGCCGGCACCTGTCCGCCGACCGGGACTCCTCCCGCGCGGGGCGGGACCCCGCGGTGATGGAGGCAGAGGCGGCCGAGGTGCGTGGCCAGGAGGCGACGCTGCGGTCGGCGCTGGAGGCCGATCGCGCCCGGCTGTCCGCGGCGGTCGCCGACCGGCAGTCGCTGGAGCAGCGGCTCGCGGCGGCCGAGCGGGCGCTGGTTGCGGCGGTGCGTGCGGTGGCCGACCGGCGGGAAGGGTTGGCGAAGCTCGGCGGTCGGGTCGAGGCGGCGCGGACCCGGCTCGGCGCGAAGGGCGAGGAGATCGACCGGCTCGCGGCGGCGGCCGCGGAGGCGCGGGATCGGGCGTCCGCGGCTCAGCTGGAGTTCGACCGGCTGCAGTCGGAGGTCGGGGCGCTGGACCAGGGCGAGCTCGGACTGGACGCCCGGCACGAGGCGGCGGTGGCGGCGTGCGAGGCCGCCCGGGCTGCCGTGCGCGAGCTGACCGACGCCGACCGCGACGCCGAACGGGACCGGGCCACCTGGTCCGCCCGCAAGGAGGCGCTCGTACTGGGGCTGACCCGCAGGGACGGCGCGGGCGCGCTGCTCGCCGCCGGCGCCCGGCTGCCCGGATTGCTCGGCTCGGTGGCCGCCTTGCTGACCGTGCGGCCCGGCCACGAGGCGGCGCTGGCGGCCGCGTTGGGCGGGGTCGCCGACGCGGTCGCCGTCGCCTCCACCGACGACGCCGCGGCCGCGCTGCGGCTGCTCAAGGACGCCGACGCCGGCCGCGCCGGCCTGCTCGTCGGCACGGCCGAGCCCGGTCGAGCCGACACCACGGGGCCTGGCGGAGGACCGGCAGGACCGGGATCGGCCCGGAGGGAGGACTGGCCGCGGTTGCCGGAGGGGGCCCAGTGGGCGGCGGACCTGGTGCAGGCGCCTGCTGCGCTGCGGCCGGCGGTGCACCGCGTCCTCGACCGGGTCGCGGTCGTCGCCGACCTCGACGCGGCCCGGGCACTGGTCGCCGCCTCTCCCGGGGTGCGCGCGGTCACCTGGGCGGGTGACCTGCTCGGAGCAGACTGGGTCGTGGGCGGGTCGACGAGCGCGCCCAGCGTGATCGAGGTCCAGGCGGCGGTCGACGAAGCCGACATACGCCTGATCGAGGCGGAGTCCCGGCGCGAGCGGGTGGCCCGCGAGCTGTCCGCGGCGAGGGCCGCCGCCGAGCAGTGCGAGGCCGCCGTCGAGCGGGCGCTCGTAGCGTTGAACGAGTCGGACGCGAAGCTCAACGCGGTCGCGGAGCGGCTCGGCCGGCTCGGTGCGGCGGCCCGGTCGGCGAGCGCCGAGGCTGACCGGCTGGACCGCGCCAGGGCCGAGGCGGCCGCGGCGCGTGAGCGCGACATGGCCGGTCTGGCCGGCCTTCAGGAGCGGCTCGCCGCGGCCGAGGCCAGCCCGGTCGACGAGGAACCGTCCACCGACGAGCGGGACGCCCTGCAGGCGGAGGGTGCGGCCGCCCGGCAGGCCGAGATGGACGCGCGGCTCGCCGTACGCACCGGTGAGGAGCGGGTACGCGCGCTGGCCGGCCGAGCCGACTCGCTGCTGAGCTCGGCGGCGACCGAGCGGGAAGCCAGGGTGAGGCAGGAAGAGCGCCGCCGGGCCAGGGCGCGGGGCGCGGTGGTCGCCGGTGCCGTCGCCGAGGCGGCGGAGGTCGCCCTGGTCCGGATCGCCCGGTCGCTGCAGGTCGCGGCCCGCGAGCGGGACGAGGCGCAGCAGGCGCGGGTGATTCGCGAGGGTGAGTTGCTCGCGCTGCGGTCGTCCAGCCGGGAGCTGGCCGGCGAGCTGGAGCGGCTCACCGACGTGGTGCACCGCGACGAGGTGGCCCGGGCCGAGCAGCGCATGCGGATCGGGCAGTTCGAGGGCAAGGCGGTCGAGGAGTACGGCATCGA
>DASPYH010000211.1:0-4088 GCA_035636875.1 Mycobacteriales bacterium
GACCTGGTGGCCGGGATGCGGCCGTGGTGAGCGCCGGGCGCGGCGTCGTCGGCCGGCCGGCGGCCCGGACGCCGTCAGTCCAGGGTGAGGACGATCTTGCCAGCGGTGTCGCTCGCGGCCATCTTCGCCAGTCCGTCGCCGGCACGCTCCAACGGCAGCGTGGTGTCCACCGTGGGGCGCAGTCCGGTGGTGACGAGCAGCGCGATCAGCGATTCCAGCTCGGCGCGGGTGCCCATGGTCGAGCCGACGACGTTCAGCTGGCGGAAGAAGACCCGGGACAGGTCGGCCGGCGGGTTGGGTCCGCTCGTCGCGCCGGACACCACCAGCGTGCCGCCGGGCCTCAGGGCGCGCAGCGAGTGCGCCCACGTCGCCTCGCCGACCGTCTCCAGGACCGCGTCGACCCGCTCGGGCAGCCGCGCGCCGGGCTCGAAGGTGGCATGGGCGCCCAGTTCCAGCGCCGCCTTCCGCTTCTGTTCCGAGCGGCCGGTGGCCCAGACCCGGTAGCCGGTGGTCGCGCCGAGCGCGATCAGCGCGGTGGCTACGCCGCCGCTGGCGCCCTGCACCAGCACCGTTCCGCCCGGCCGCACGCCGGACCGCACGAAGAGCATGCGGTAGGCGGTGAGCCACGCCGTGCTCAGGCATGCCGCCTCGACGTGCGAGAGCTCGGCCGGCTTGGGCACCAGGTTGCGCCGGGGGACGGCCACCCGTTCGGCGAACGTGCCGGGATGCAGCTCGGACAGCAGCGTGCGGTCGGGGTCCAGCGTCTCGTCCCCGATCCAGTCGGCGCCGGGGATCACGGTGTGCACGACCACCTCGCGGCCGTCGGGGTCCACGGCGGAGGCGTCGCAGCCGAGCACCATCGGGAAGCGGTCTGCCGGGATACCGACGCCACGCAGGGTCCACAGGTCATGGTGGTTGAGCGACGCCGCCCGCACCGAGACGGTGGTCCAGCCCTCGGGGACCGCTGGCTCCGGCCGCTGTCCGATCGCGAGGGCGGCCAGGGGGTCGGACGGGTTGGGTGCGGTGGCGTATGCGGAGAGCACGTCGCAAACCCTAGGACCCCAGGGCCGTCCCGCGCCGGAGGGAGACGCGATGCCCGTCGCGGGCGGGATGCACGTCCCAAGCTGGACCGCCCGCCCCCGGGACGGGGCGGCACCTGCCCCCGGTCAGGCGGACCGCTCCGGCACCCAGCCCGGGCGGCGCTTCTCCGCGAACGCCGCGACGCCCTCCCGTCCCTCCTCGCTGGCGAACCGCGCCGCCGAGAGCGCCGACAGTTCGGCGAGGTCGTCGGCCGTCGAGCCGGCCGACGGCCGCCGCAGGAGCACCTTGGTCGCGGCGAGGGCGCCCGGCGCACCCTGCATGAGCATGTCGACGTACCGGCGGACCTCCTCGTCGAGCACGTTGTCCTCGACGGCGACGTTCACCAGCCCGGCCGCCGCCGCCCTGACCGCGTCGAAGGTCTCGCCGGTGAGGAACAGCTCGTGTGCGGTGCGCGGCAGCATCCGCGGCAGCACCGGCACGGAGATCACCGCGGGCACCACGCCGAGCCGCACCTCGGTGAACGCGAACGTCGCCGACCAACCGGCGACGGCGATGTCCGCCGCGGCGACCAGCCCGATGCCGCCGGCCCGGGCCGGGCCGCCGACCCGAGCCACCACCGGCTTGGACGACTCCCAGATCAGCGTGAGGATCTCCGGAAGCGCGCTGACGGGCATGTCCGTGGCGTCGCCCGCCCCCGCGGTGGCCTTCAGATCCATGCCGGAACAGAAGACTTTCCCGGCATGCGAGAGCACGACCACGCGGACCGCGTCGTCGGCGATCGCCTCTCGCAGTTCCGCCGACAGCTCGCCCATCAGCTGCGGCGAGAGGGCGTTGCGGTTGTGCGGCGAGTCCAGCGTCAGCGTCGCGACCCCGTCGGACACCTCGCTGCGCACCAGCTCGGTCACGCGGCAAGTCTTCCACCGCCGCGGGATGGAACACTGGTCCGCCGTGCCCTCCAGACTCCCGGACGGCGCCGCGGCCCCCGCCGACGGCGCCCTGCCGAGCGACGCGCTGCGGGAGCTCGGCCGTCGCCCGTTCGGGATCTACGTCCACGTCCCGTTCTGTGCGACCCGCTGCGGCTACTGCGACTTCACCACGTACACCGCCGAGGAGCTGGGCCCCGGCGTGTCCCGTGCCGCGTACGCGGACACCGCGCTGCTCGAGCTCCGGCTGGCACGGCATGTCCTCGGCGAGCGCGCGCCGCGGGTGGACACCGTGTTCTTCGGCGGCGGCACCCCGACGCTGCTGCCGGCGGGGCACCTTGCCGCGGTGCTGCGCGAGGTGGACGAGCTGTTCGGGCTGTCCGCCGGCGTCGAGGTGACGACCGAGGCCAACCCGGAGTCGGTTGCTCCCGGCTACCTGGCGCGGCTGCGGGAGGCCGGCTTCACCCGGATCTCGCTCGGCATGCAGTCCGCCGCACCGCACGTGCTGCGGGTGCTCGACCGCACGCACACCCCCGGCCGCGCCGTGCAGGCGGTCGCCGAGGCCCGCCGCGCGGGCTTCGACCACGTGAACCTCGACCTCATCTACGGCACCCCGGGGGAGACCGAGGCGGACTGGCAGGGCTCGCTGGACACCGCGGTCGATGCGGGTCCGGACCACCTCTCGGCGTACGCGCTGGTCGTGGAGGAGGGCACCGCACTGGCCCGGCGGGTCCGCCGCGGCGAGCTGCCGGAGCCGGACGACGACGTGCTCGCCGACCGGTACGCCCAGGCGGACGAGACGCTGAGCCGTCGCGGCTTCGGCTGGTACGAGGTGTCGAACTGGGCCCGCGGGACCGCGGCTCGCTCCAGGCACAACCGGCTCTACTGGACCGGAGGCGACTGGTGGGGCGTCGGTCCCGGCGCCCACAGCCATGTCGGCGGGGTGCGGTGGTGGAACGTGCGGCACCCCGGCCCGTACGCGGCCCGCCTGCATGCCGGCGGCAGTCCCGCCGCGGGGCGGGAGGTCCTCGGCGCCGGCGCTCGGCGGATGGAGCACACGATGCTCGGCCTGCGGCTGCGCGAGGGCCTTTCGGTCCGCGACCTGTCCGTGCGCGGGCGGGACGCGGCATCGCGGGCGGTGACGTACGGGCTGCTGGACCGCCGCTCGCACGACGAGGGCCGGGCCGTGCTCACCCTGCGCGGCAGGCTGCTGGCCGACGCCGTCGTCCGCGACCTGGTCGACTGAGCGCTCGGATCGGTCGGGGCGCAGTCGGCGGCGGTCCTGGCATCGGGCGCACCGGCCCTGACAGCGGTGACCAGGCGGGTCAGGGCGTGGTCGGGGTGGACGTCGGCGGGGACGTCGTGGGTGACGGCGTCGGGCTGGGCGCCGGTGCCGACCGGGTAGCGCTCGGCCGCGGCGTGATCGGCGGCGTCGTCGCTGCGGGAGCGGGCGCGGAAGCCCGCCTCGTCGACGCCGGCACCGGAGCGATCCCGAGGCCGGTGCGGCGTGCGGAGCCGACCGGCCGTGCGGGGATGACCACGGTCGGCCGCCCGGTGGTGGGCCGGGTGTGGAACGGACTGAGCCCGGGCGAGGGGCTGCTGTCGTCGAGCACGCTCGCGGTCGGCTCGGCGGGCGCGGGCAGCGAGGGCGCGTCCTGCGTCCGGTTCGCCCGGCCGAGGGCAACCGTGGCCCCGATGAGGGCGAGCGAGACGATGACCATGCTGGCGGCGGCGCTGAGCTCCGCCAGCCGCCGCCGATGCGCCGCAGCGGCCCGGCCGACCACGTCGCCGAGCCGGTCGTCTGGGGGATCGGGCGCCTGGCCGAGCTCGGCGTCCGCCCTCTCCCGGAACCACGACCAACCGTCGATCATCCGCTTCCCCCCACGCCCGCAGTTGCGTGACGCAGCGCCGCCAGGACCCCCACCGCGATGGAGTCCACCTCTTCCGCGTCCACCCCGACCATCTCCGCGATCTCGTCCGGGGACAGCCCCAGGTAATACCGGGATACCACGACCGCCCGGTCCCTCGCTGGAAGGACCTGCAAAGCCTCGACCAGCGACGTCGGCCGCGGCACCTCGACGTGCCCCCGGACCGCGTGTACCGACCCGGTGGGCGATCTCCCGT
>DASPYH010000212.1:0-2204 GCA_035636875.1 Mycobacteriales bacterium
TGTGACGCTCGCGGCGACCGACACCGGCTCGGGCGTGGCCAGCACGCACTACACCACCGACGGTTCCGACCCGGTCCTGTCCAGCCCGGTGTACACGGGGGCGTTCAACGTCAACGGCACCAGCACCTCGACCACGGTGAAATTCCGGTCCTGGGACTACGCGGGCAATGCCGAGGCGGTCAACACCCAGGTGATCAAGGCCCCGCCCGACACCACCCCGCCTGCCACCACCATCGCGTGCAACGGGGCTGCCTGCACGACCACGTCCTACGTCGCCAGCGTGGCGGTCACGCTGTCCGCCACCGACAGCGGAGGCTCTGGCGTCGACAAGACCTACTACACCACCGACGGCTCTGTGCCAACGACGTCGAGCACCGTCTACACCGGCGCGTTCAACCTCAATACGCCCGGCACCTACAACGTCCAGTTCTTCTCCACCGACAAGGCGGGCAACGCCGAGCAGGTGCAGTCCCAGCAGATCAAGGTCAACCCGGTGTCCACGAAGGTGTCGCTGACCTTCGACAACGGCACCATCAGCCAGTACACCCTGGGCTACCAGCAGGCGCTGGCGCCGCACAGCGCGCACGCCACGTTCTTCGTCAACTCCGGCACCGTTGGCGTGTCGGCGAACATCATGACCTGGGCGCAGCTGAGCACCCTGGCCGGGGCGGGCAACGACATCGGCGGCAAGACGGTCAACGCCACCAACCTGACCACCGACCCGAACCCGACCGCCCAGGTCTGCAACGACCGTGCCGCGCTGATCCAGCACGGCCTGAACCCGGCCGGCTTCGCCTACCCCGGCGGCGCGTTCAATGCCACGGTCGAGGGCATCGTGAAGAACTGCGGCTACGGCAACGCCCGCAGCGCCGGGTCGCTGTCCCCCGCCGGGCCGACCTACGCCGAGACACTGCCGCCCAGGGACTGGTTCGCCACCCGCGCCTACGCGCCGACCGGGCAGGTCACCCTGGCCAACATGCAGGCGCTGGTCACCGGCGCCGCTTCGCACGGCGGCGGGTGGAGCCAGATCGTGATCGGCAGGGTCTGCTCACAGGCCCAGGACCCGAACAACTACGCCGCCTGCACGGCCTCGGCCGGCTGGATCGAACTGGCCGACCTGAACTCGTTCCTGGACTGGATGGGCAACGCCGGCCAGTCGGGCGGGGCGCCGGCCGGGACGGCGCTGAGCACGGTCAGCAACGCCGCCATCTCGGCGGACACCAGCGCGCCGGTCACCACGATCGCCTGCGGGGGCTCACCGTGCGCGTCCACCACCTACACCAGCACCGTCTACGTGACGCTGCCCAGCACCGACGTCGGCTCCGGCGTGGCGAGCACCCGCTACACCACCGACGGGTCCGACCCAACCCTGTCCAGCCCGGCCTACACCGGCCAGATCCCGGTCACCAGCACGACCACCCTCAAGTTCCGGTCCTATGACAACGCCGGCAACGCGGAGGCGGTCAACACCCAGGCCATCCAGGCGAACCTGCCCCCGGACAACACCCCGCCGGCCACCACGATCGCCTGTGACAACGCGCCCTGCGGCGCCGGCGGCTACAACGGCTCCACCACGGTGAGCCTGTCCGCCACCGACACCGGCGGCTGGGGCGTCGACAAGACCTACTACACCACCGACGGCTCGGACCCCACGACCGCCAGTGGTGCCGTCTACACCGCGCCGGTCAAGCTGAGCACCGCGGGCACCTACACCGTCAAGTTCTTCTCCACCGACCTGGCCGGCAACGCCGAAGCGGTGCAGTCCCAGCAGATCGTGGTCCAGCCGCCGCGCGTGGCGGTCTCGCTGACCTTCGACGACGGCCTGCAGAGCCAGTACGACCTGGCTTTCCGCCGTGCCCTCCAGCCGCACCACCTGGCCGGCACGTTCTACAACATCAGCGGCCTGGCCAGCGTCGACGAGCAGCACGTGACCTGGTCCGAGCTGACCGCGATGAACAACGGCGGCAACGAGGTCGGCGGCCACACGGTCGACCACGTCAACCTGAAGACCACGACCGACTACAACACCAAGGTCTACGAGGTCTGCCAGGACCGGCAGAACCTGATCGACCACGGGTTCTACCCGACGAGCTTCGCCTACCCCGAGGGCGCCTACGACGCCACGGCCGAGAGCATCGTCCAGGGCTGCGGGTACACCTCCGGGCGGGCCGCGGGCGGCGTTGACGTGGGCGGCCTGGGCGCCG
>DASPYH010000213.1:0-3573 GCA_035636875.1 Mycobacteriales bacterium
GACCGCGGTCGACGGGCGCTGGCCGAGCACGGCATCGCGCCGCCCGGCCCGGCCCCGCGGCGGCCCGCCGGCCCGGTCCCACTCGTTCTCTCCCGCCGGGCCCCGACCGTCCCTTGCCCGCGCTGCGGCTCGACCGACACCGAGGAGACCTCGCGGTTCGGCCCGACCGCGTGCAAGGCGCTGCGGCGTTGCCGGTCGTGCTCGGAGCCGTTCGAGCACGTGAAGGAGATCTGAGGTGATGACGGCGCTCCGGGAGCCGTCGACCCGCCGCAGACCGGCCTTCCACCCGCTCCGGGTCGCCGCGGTCGACCGGCTCTGCGACGACGCGGTCGCCGTCACCTTCGCCGTCCCCGATGACCTCACGGGCGAGTACGCCTTCCGCCCCGGCCAGTCGCTGACCCTCCGCCGGATCGTGGACGGCCGGGAGG
This sequence comes from Mycobacteriales bacterium, assembly GCA_035636875.1. Lineage (GTDB taxonomy): Bacteria > Actinomycetota > Actinomycetes > Mycobacteriales > CADCTP01 > CADCTP01. The sequence continues at coordinate 429 of DASPYH010000213.1, forward strand.
AACGGAGGTCGTACTCGATCTGCGCCGCGCCGGGCAGCCCGCCGCGCATCGGCGTCCGTGAGGTGGCCGACGGGCTGTTCTCCACCTGGCTGGTGCGCCGGGCCCGCCCTGGCGACGAGATCGACGTGTTGCCCCCGGCCGGCACGTTCACCCCGGACGACCCCCGCGGGCACCATGTGCTGGTCGCCGCCGGCTCCGGCATAACCCCGGTGCTCTCGATCACCCACGCCGTGCTGGCCGACCCGGCCGGCAGCGCGACCGTGCTCTACGGCAACCGCCGCAGCGACACGGTGATGTTCGCCGACGAGCTGGCCGACCTGAAGGACGCGCACACGAGCCGGTTCGAGCTGGTGCACGTGCTGTCCCGGGAGGCGCGTGAGGTCGAGCTGCACACCGGCCGGCTCGACCCGGCCAAGCTGCGGGCCCTGCTCGACACGGTCGTCGACCCCGGCGACGTCGACCACTGGTGGCTGTGCGGGCCGTACGAGATGGTCGTCGGGGTCCGGGAGGTGCTCGCCGCGGCGGGCGTGCCCGGCGGGCGGGTGCACACCGAGCTGTTCTTCGTCGAGGACACCCCGCCGGAACCGGCGCGGCACGACGAGCCGGTCGCCGAGGGCCCGTCCAGCACCGTCACGGTCGTGCTGGACGGCCGCTCGTCGGAGCTGATCCTGCCGCGGGACGTGCCGATCCTGGACGCCGCGCAGCGGCACCGGCCGGACCTGCCGTTCGCCTGCAAGGGCGGCGTCTGCGGCACCTGCCGGGCGAAGCTGACCCGGGGCGAGGTGCGGATGCGCCGCAACTTCGCCCTCGACCCGGCCGAGGTCGAGGCCGGCTTCGTGCTGACCTGCCAGTCGCTGCCGGTGACCGACGAGGTGACCGTCGACTACGACCACTGAGGTCGGCGGTCGGTGCAGGGCCGAACATGCCGATCAACATCGACATAATCGATGCTTATACTGGGACGGTGTGGGAGGTCAGCTTGCACCCCGAGGTCGAGCAGTGGTTCCTCGATCTGTGCCGGACCGATCCGGAGAGCGCCGACCTGGTCGCGGAGGCCATTGACCTGCTCGCCGAGCAGGGGCCGGGGTTGGGCCGCCCGCTGGTGGACCGGTTGAAGGGCAGCACCTACCACCACATGAAGGAGCTACGACCAGGGTCGTCGGGGTCCAGCGAGATCCGCATGATCTTCGCTTTCGACCCGCGCCGAGAGGCGATCTTCTTGGTCGCCGGCGACAAGTCCGGAGCCTGGCAAGCCTGGTACCGCACGGCGATCCCGCTGGCCGACGACCGCTTCACCGAACACTTGACAAGATTGAAGGAAGAGGAGCAGTCATGAGCACCCCATCGACCTGGCGCGAGGTGAAGGCCAAGGCCCGAGCCCTCGACCCCGACTGGGACCACCCGGACCGCGTCGCCCGACGTGCTCGGATGCGTGAGGACATGCTCGCGGCGGTCAGCGGCGCGCAGCTCGCCGAGATCCGCAAGCAGCTCGGGATCACCCAGGCTCAGCTCGCCGAGGCCACCGGACTGACCCAGGCCCGGATCAGCCAGATCGAGAACGGCGCTGCCACCAGCCTGGACGTCCTGCGCGCCTACATCACCGGCCTCGGCGGCCACGTCGACATCGTCGCCCGCATCGGCAACATCCATCTCAACATCGCCTGACTGGTGCGCCCGCAACTCGCCCGGCAAGAGCCGGGTCCTGCCCGAGCAGGACAACCCGGGGCGCTCGGCCCGCTGGGCCGGCCCGGCCGGCTCCGCCGGCTACCGCCCCTGCCTGATGACGAAGGTGACGAACGTCAGGGTGCTCCCGCCGGCCGTCCCGGTGACCTGCCAACAGCCTTCGGTCGGAAGGCTGACGCGGGTGGCTTGGAAGCTCGGTATCGCGGTAGCCGCCCGGGATGTCCGCCCGCAGCGGCCGGGTCATCGCGTCCAGCAGCGTCGAACCGCCGCAGTAGTAGCCGTTAGCGTCCTGTGAGAATCCGGTCGCCGAGCGGCACCGGGAAACGGTAGCGACCTACCGTCGGGTCGTGGCGGGGCTCGGGCCGGTGGCCAAGCGGCTGCTGATCGGCCGTCCGTACGCCAGCCATCGGGCGTCGGAGCAGCTGCTGCCCAAGCGGATCGCGCTGCCGGTCTTCGCCTCCGACCCGCTCTCGTCCGTGGCGTACGCCACCGAGGAGATCCTGCTGGTGCTGAGCCTCGGTGGGATCGCCCTGCTGCACCTCGCCGCACCCGTTGCCCTGGGGGTCGTGGTCCTGCTGGCGGTGGTCGTCGCCTCCTACCGGCAGACCGTGCACGAGTACCCGCGCGGCGGCGGCGCCTACCAGGTGGCGGGGGAGAACCTGGGCCGGCCGTTCGGGCTGCTCGCGGCCAGCGCGCTGCTGACCGACTACGTGCTCACCGTCGCGGTGTCGGTGTCCTCCGGCGTGGACAACATCGCGTCCGCGATCCCGGCGCTGCACCCGCACCAGCTGGCACTGGCGCTCGGCTTCGTGGGGCTGCTCGCGGTCGCCAACCTGCGCGGGATCCGGGAGTCCGGCCGCGCCTTCGCCCTGCCGACGTACGCCTTCGTGGCCGGCGTCCTGGTGATGGTGCTGTGGGGCCTGCTGCGCAGCGCTTGGGGCGATGCACCGCGCGCGGAGAGCGCCGGCCTGCCGATCCACGCCGAGCACACCTACGCCGGGGTTGCGCTGGTCTTCCTCGCGCTGCGGGCCTTCTCCTCCGGCTGCACCGCGCTGACGGGAGTGGAGGCGATCGCCAACGGGGTGCCGGCGTTCAGGCCGCCGAAGAGCGCGAACGCCGCGCGGACGCTGCTGGTCCTCGGCGTGCTCGCGATCACCATGTTCGCCGGCATTACCGCGCTGGCGCTGACCAGCGATGTCCGGGTGGCCGAGAACCCGGCCGACCTGGGCCTACCCCCGGACGGGAGCACCAAGACGGTCATCGCCCAGGTCGCGGCCGCGGTCTTCGGCGGCGACCGCTCGGTCGGCTTCTTCTGGATCACCGCGTTCACCGCGCTGGTGCTGGTGCTCGCGGCGAACACCGCGTTCAACGGGTTCCCCGTGCTCGGCTCGATCCTGGCGCAGGACCGGTACGCCCCCCGGCAGCTGCACACCCGCGGCGACCGGCTGGTCTTCTCCAACGG
>DASPYH010000214.1:0-3479 GCA_035636875.1 Mycobacteriales bacterium
GCTAGCGTTCCGGTTCGTGGCACAGCTCAAGGTGGCGACGGCGGTCAAGCCCACCGGGGAGGGCCGGTACGAGGTCGTGCTGGACCCGCACTGGCGGATCGGCACCAAGCCTAACGGCGGTTACCTGCTTGCCGTCCTCGCCCGCGCGGCTGTGCAGGCAGCCGGAGCCGCCGGGCCGGACCATCCGCACCCGGCCGCGATCAGCGCGCACTATATGGCCGCGCCCGGGGCCGGTCCGGCCGAGGTCGAGGTCGAGGTGCTGCGTCGCGGCCGGTCCGCCACCCAGCTGCGGGCGACCCTGCATGCCGCCGGCACCCGCTGCGTCGAGGCGCTGGTCACGTGCGGGCAGCTGCCGCCGGCCGGCGGGCCGGCGTACTGGAGCGGGGTGGATCCCCCCGACCTGCCCCCCGAGGAGGCGTGCTTCCCCGTCCCGGCAGACGACCCGCGCTTTCCGGTGCCGCTGTTCAGCGAGGTCGCGCTGCGCGTGGACCCGACCAGCGCGGGCTTCGCGGTCGGCCGGCCGGCGGGCAAGGGCGAGATCCGCGGCTGGGCGCGCATCTCTCCCGAGCCGCCGGACCCGCACGCGCTGCTGGTCGCGGTCGACTGCCTGCCGCCGGCCACCTTCGACCTCGGGCTGGCCGGGTCGTGGGTGCCGACGGTCGAGCTGACCGCGTACGTCCGGGCGCTGCCGGCGCCGGGACCGCTGCAGGTGCGGCAGCGCGCCCGGCTGGTGGCGTACGACCGGGTCGACGAGGAGTGTGACGTGTGGGACTCGACCGGGGCACTGGTCGCCACCGGCCACCAACTCGCCGCCGTCCGGCTACCCGAGCGCTAGGAGAACACCGTGCGGATCACCAAGTACGGCCACTCGTGCCTGCTGGTCGAGCAGGGCGACGCCCGGCTGCTGCTCGACCCCGGCGCCTACTCGGCCGGCTTCGAGCAGCTCAGCGGGCTGACCGGCATCCTCGTCAGCCACCAGCACGCCGACCACGTCGACCTCGACAGGCTGCCGGTGTTGCTCGACGGCAACCCGGAGGCGGTCCTGCACGCGGACGAGGCGACGGCTGCCCAGCTTTCCGAGCGCGGGCTGCCGGTGCGCGCCGTGCACGAGGGCGACCGGCTCGACCTGGGTAGCCCGATCCGGGCCGTCGGGCGCGATCACGGGCTCGTCCATCCGGACATCCCGCGCGTCCCCAACGTCGGCTACCTGGTGGACGAGCGCTTCTTCCATCCTGGCGACTCGTTCACCGTGCCCGATGCCGAGATCGAGGTGCTCGGCGTCCCCACCGCCGCCCCGTGGCTGAAGGCGGCTGAGGCGGTGGACTACCTGCGCGCGGTGCGGCCCAGGGTGGGCGTGCCGATCCACGAGGCCGTGCTGTCCCGGCCGCAGATGCACTACGGGCTCTTCGAGCGCCTCGCCCCGGCGGGCACGGAAGTCCGGGTGATCGACGACGCCGGCACGGTCGACTTCTGACCGACTCCGGGCCCGCCCGCCGCGCTTTGTGCCGGACTACGGACAGCGACGCTCTCGGCACCGCAGGCATGGACGCGCTGGTCGTCGACGCAAGCTCCGCTCGGCGCGCGACCGGTCGGCGGGATCGGCCCGGAGGCACGGACTGCCATTGCGGGTACTCTGCCGCCCGAATCCGCAGCCGTGTCCGGACGGGTCAAGGCCGGACGGCAGGACGCCCCGGAGGAGGTTGGTGGACGCCGACTCGACGCCGCCGCACCCGACGTCCCCACGACGGCTGCGGGGATGGCCGCTGCGGTCTTCGCTGCTGATCGGTGCCGTCGTCGTGACTCTCGGCACCGTGCCGGTGCTCGTGCCACTCCTGGTGACCCGCAGTGGTGAGGCGGCCCAGGCGGACTCGATTCCGGTGGCGGTCACGTCGACCGCTCCCGCGCTGTCGCAGGCAGCCGTCGCCACCGAGCCTTCGAGCGCTGCCGGCAGCACCGGGCCGCGGACGACGGCTCCGGCCGGACCGACCGCCGGGTCGCTGGCGTCGGCTGAGCCGTCGCCCGAGCCGACAGGGCCGGCATCCGCATCGGCTCGGGTCACCGCCGCGGCCGGGACCACCCCCGTGGCCCCACCGCCGGCGAGGCCCGACCTGGTGGTGACGAGCGTGTCCTGGTCACCGAGGAAGCCCCGGGCCGGCGACGCCCTCCTGTTCAGCGCGGTCGTGCGCAACGAGGGCACGGCGGCGACGGCGGTCGGGCCGGACGTCGCGTTCTTCGTGGACGGCGCGAAGGTCAGTTGGGCGGCCGGCGGCGGCTCACTCGCAGCGGGCGCGAGGCGCACCGTCACCGCCAGCGCGGGTCAGGCCGGCTCTAGCTGGACCGCGGCCGTGGGAACTCACACGGTGGTCGCGCAGGTGGACGGCGCCGGTCGGATTCCCGAGGTCGACGAGGGCAACAACACGGCGACCGCGACCCTGACCGTCGGCTGAGGCGGTCAGGCCCGGCTTCTGGCCGCCTGCGGCAACGCGGACCCCACGGGCTGCGTCGAGAGGGTGGGGGTGGGACGGGTGGGCGAGGGGGGAGTTGAACCCCCACGTCCTTCCGGACACACGGACCTGAACCGTGCGCGTCTGCCATTCCGCCACTCGCCCAGCGGCCGGACGAGAGTAGCACGCAGCGCTCTTCGTCCGGCGGCGCGGCGTGACGGGCCGGCCGGCGCGGATACCATCGGCGGCAGTCGCGACGAGGAGGATCTCCGGTGGGTGTGCTGCAGCGCTTCGAGCGGCGCCTCGAGGGTCTCGTCGGCACGGCGTTCGCCCGCCTGTTCAAGGGACAGGTCGAGCCGGTCGAGGTGGCGAAGGCGCTGCAGCGAGAGGCCGAGACGCGCCGGGCGATCGTCGGGCAGGACCGGGTGCTCGTCCCGAACCGGTACGTGGTGGAGTTGGGGCCGACCGACCACGACCGGCTGGCGCCGTGGGAGACGCAGCTGACGAACACGCTGGCCGAGATGGTGCAGGAGCACGTCGACGACGAGGGCTGGTCCACCTTCGGTGACATCGAGGTCGGGCTGGCCCGCAACGAGGAGCTGGGCACCGGCATGTTCACCGTCTCCAGCAGCGTCGACCCCAACGCGGGCCCGCGACGCCGCCCGTACAACTCGCTGTCCATGCCCGCGGTGCCCGCCGGCGGCCCGCTGCCGGGTGGCGCGGGCGGTTACGGCGCACCGTCCGGCGGTCATGGCGAGCAGGGATACGGCGGCTACGGCGGCGACCAGGGCTACGGCGGCCAGCCCGAGCAGGACTACGACTACGGCGGCTACCCCGACCGGTACGGCGAGCAGGGCAACGGCTACGCCCCACCCGCGACCGTGCCTCCGCCCGCTTCCGCGTACGCGCAGAGCAGGGTCCGCCACCTGCTCACCGTCGATGGCAGCCAGCAGTGGCTGGAGCTGCACGTCGGCAGCAACGTGATCGGTCGCGGCCAGGACGCCGACCTGCGGCTGCCGGACACCGGGGTCTCCC
>DASPYH010000215.1:0-3376 GCA_035636875.1 Mycobacteriales bacterium
GCGCGGCGACCACGCGGAACGCCGCGTCGAGAGCGGCCTCCAGCGTCGCCGCGGTCACGCCGGTGAGCGCCGCCCCCGCCTCGTCGGAGTCCAGCAGCCCCAGCACGTCGGCCGACGCGATCCGCATCAGCTCGTGCCGGCGCAGTGCGCGGGCCGCGGCCACCGCGGCCACCGGGTCGTCGTGCCGGGCCGCCGCCGCCCGGAACGACACCCGCAGCGAGTCCGCCGACCGCGGCCGCAGCTCCGCGTCGTCACCGAGCAGCCGGAGCGCCTCCGGCGCCCGCTCCAGCAGTTCGGCGACGTACCGGCTGGTGCCGAGAAGCTGCGCGAGCCGCTCGACGACCTGCCCCTCGTCCCGCAGGAAGCGCAGGAACCACGGCGTCGTGCCCAGCGCGTCCGACACCGTCCGGTATGCCAGCAGGCCGCCGTCCGGGTCCGGCGCGTCGGCCAGCGCCTGCAGCACGACCGGCAGCAGCGCCCGCTGGATCGCCGCCCGGCGAGACACGCCGGCGGTGAGCGCGGAGATGTGCCGCAGCGCCCCGCCCGGGTCGCCGAAGCCGAGCGCCTCCAGCCGCCGGGCGGCCTCCAGCGTGGTCAGCCGCAGCTGCTCGCTCGGCACCCGGGCGACCGCGTGCAGCAGGGGCCGGTAGAAGAGCTTCTCGTGCAGCCGCCGCACCTCGCGCGCGTGCAGCGCCCACTCCGCGTCGAAGACCGCGATCGCGTCGCCGCGGTGGTCTGGCCGGTAGCCCAGCGCCCGCGCCAGCCAGCGCCGCCCGGCCGGGTCGTCCGGCACCACGTGGGTGCGGCGCAGCCGCTGCAGCTGCAGGCGGTGCTCCACGGTGCGCAGGAACCGGTACGACGAGTCCAGGGTGGCCCCGTCGGCGCGGCCGACGTAGCCGCCCGCCGAGAGCGCGGCCAGCGCGTCCAAAGTGGATGGGACGTGCAGCGAGTCGTCAGCGCGGCCGTGCACCAGCTGCAGCAGCTGCACGGCGAACTCGACGTCCCGCAGGCCGCCCGGACCGAGCTTCAGCTCGCGCGACGCGACGCCGGGCGCAAGCGCGTCCTCCACCCGCCGGCGCATCGCCTGCACGTCCTCGACGAAGTGCTCCCGCTCGGCCGCGGTCCAGATCAGCGGCGCCAGCCTGGCCACGTAGGACGCCGCCAGGTCCGGGTCGCCGGCGACCGGCCGCGCCTTCAGCAGCGCCTGGAACTCCCAGGTCCGCGCCCAGCGCCGGTAGTACGCCTCGTGGCTGTCCAGCGTGCGCACCAGCGGGCCGAGCTTCCCCTCCGGCCGGAGCGCCGGGTCGACCGGCCACGCCACCCGGCCGCAGATGCGGATCAGGTCGGTGGCGAGGGTGGTGGCGGTCCGCAGCGCGCCCTGCTCGTCGTCGGACCCGTCGACCGTGTCCGCGACGAAGATCACGTCCACATCGGACACGTAGTTCAGCTCGCGCCCTCCGCACTTGCCCATGCCGATCACCGCGAGCCGGCACGGCGGCGCGTCGGGCCGGTTGGCCCGCAGATCGGCGAGGGCCACGGCGAGGGCCGCGCTGAGCGTCGCCGCCGCCAGGTCCGCCAGCGCCGCGGCCACCTCGTCCAGGCTCAGCTCGCCGGCCAGGTCGTGGGCGGCCAGCACGAGCAGGTGCCGGCGGTAAGCGGTGCGCAGGTCGGCGACGGCGTCCTCGCCGCCGCGGGCCGGGGTGCCATCGGTGCCGGTCGGCGGGTCCGCCGGGTCGGCGCCGACCGCCCCGAGCAGGTCGCCGACCGCGGGGCCCGGCTCGTCCAGCAGTCGCCAGTCGCCCGGATGCGCGACGAGGTGGTCTCCGAGCGCGGAGCTCGCACCGAGCACGCCGAGCAGCCGGGACCGCAGCGGCGCAGCGGCGCGGAGCCGGTCCAGCAACGCCATGCCCTCCACCGGGTCGGCCTCGACCAGCCGGGCGAGCGACAGCAGCCCGAGGTCCGGGTCGGCGACCCTGCCGAGCGCCGAGATGATCGCCGCCGCCGCGTCGTCGACCGGCGCGCCGGCCGCCCACAGCCCGAGCCCGCCGGGTCCGAGCAGCGCATCCGCACGCTCCCCGCCGGCGAACCCGAGCCGTGCGAGCCGCATCGCCCGCCGCTCGGCCGTCTCCACGTCACCAGCGAACCACGCCGCACCCCGGCTGCTGATCACCCGGCCGGTCCCGGGAGCGCCGACCGGGACGAGCCGACGACTCCGACTCCTTGCCCGCGGCGGCGCCGCTCTCGCGGCGCGCGGTGACCTGTCCGCTCCCGGCACCGTCACGAGCGAGGGAAGCCGGCGTAGACCTGGCGGTCGCAACGAGGGTCCGGCCCAGGGGCCCTGAGCGCGGACCGGTCAGCGAGTGGCGTACTCCCGCTCCCGCACCACCTCGGCGAACCGCCGTGCGAACGGCGCCCACACCTCGGCGAGGTCGGCGTGCACGGCGTCCAGGTCCCACCGCCGCAGCGCCGCCTCGACGTCGTAGCCGACTCCGGCCAGCGCATCGGCGTCCTCCGCGGCCCACTGCCGCACCATCGCCGGGGTGGTCTCGACGTGGAACTGCAACCCCCAGGCCAGGTCGCCCACGCGGAAGGCCTGGTTCGGGTAGCGGGTGGACGAGGCGAGCAGCGTGGCGGCCGCCGGCAGCGAGCTGATCTCGTCCCAGTGCCAGTGCATGACGTCCGGAGTGAACGGGACGGGCCGGAAGAGCCGATCCTCCGCGGCGACGTCGCGCTTGGCCACCAGGCCGGGGCCTATCTCCGGCCCCTGCGCACCGCGGCCGACCTGCCCGCCGAGCGCCGCGGCGAGCAGTTGCGCGCCGAGACAGACCCCGAGCACCGGGACCGCGGTGCGGACCGCGTCGCGCAGCAGGCCGCGGGTCGCCGGCAGCCACGGCGCCGCCCCGTCGTCGTACGCGCCCATCGGGCCGCCCAGCACGACCAGCGCGGCGAACCCGTCCAGCCCGGGCAACTGCGACCCGTCGTACGGGCTGCGGACGTCGAGCAGCACCCCCGCGTCGCCGAGCCAGTCGCCCAACCTGGCCGGCGACTCCTGCGGCGTGTGCTGGACGACGAGAGCGGTCGGCAAGCGCACGGCTCCGAGGCTAGCCCGCTCGTGCGGGCGCACCCGGGCAGCAGCGTCTGCGCCGAGACCGGATCGTCACACCGCCTCGGTACCGTTCGCCCGTGTCGGTGACGGGACAGGCAAGTCGGGACGCGGTGGCCGGCGTGCACGAGCCGCACGAGGCCGCCTGGCGCCCGCTGCTCCTGCTGTGCGCCGGCGTCGCCGCGCTGCTGATCCTGACCAGTCGGCGTTACGGCTACCATCGCGACGAGCTCTACTTCCTGGTCGCCGGCCGGCACCCCGACTGGGGCTATC
>DASPYH010000216.1:0-2154 GCA_035636875.1 Mycobacteriales bacterium
CGGCCGCGGACGGTCAGCAGGTCCGGGTCGCCCGGACCGCCGCCGACCAGCGCCACCCGCCCCAGGGACCCCGCCGGCGCCGGCCGGTGACGCCGCAGCGGCAGCTCGCCGCCCTCGATCAGCAGCGTGATCGCGTCCCGGACCGCCGCAGCCCGTCCGGGGTCGGCCCCGGCCCGCTGCGGATCGCGGTCCCGCGACGAGTCGCCGGCCGGGTCTGACCGGTCGGCCCGGTCGGCCCGGTGGGCCCGGTGAGCCACAGCCGACCTGTCCTCCCGGGACGGATCGGGTCCGGACCGGTCCGTGTCGTACCCGGTCGGCGAGCCGATCGGGTCAGCGTCCGGGCGCTCGTCGATCTCGGTCGACACCGCGACGACGACGCCGGCGGCGCGGGCCACGGCCGGGGTACGGGCGGTCCCCGCGGCAGCCGAGTCGGCCCGGACGCAGGGCACCCGCCGCCGCTCGGCCTCGGCGGCGACGGCCGCGTTGACCGCGGGGTCGTCGGTGCACGCATGCACGACCCAGGCGCCGGCGAGGTCACCGTCGCCGTACGGCCGCGGGTGCACGACCACGCCGGCGGCCGCCAGCTCCGGCAGCACGGCCGGCGCCACCACATGCACCAGCGCACCCGCGTCGAGCAGTCCGCGGGCGCGCCGCAGCGCCACGCCGCCGCCGCCGACCACCACCGCGCGCCGGCCGGTGAGGTCGAGGACGAGCGGGTAGGAGCCCACCGCCGTCAGCCCCCCCGCAGTCCGCGCCGGCCGAGCACGGACCGCTCCAGCGGGGCGAAGATCAGCCGGTCCACCGCGACGCCCACCACCAGGATGACGATGATCATCCCGAAGACCAGCGAGACGTCGGACAGCTGCCGTCCGCTGTCGAGCAGCTGGCCGAGCCCGGTGCCGAGCCGGGGCGACTGGGTGATCAGCTCGGCGGCCATCAGCGACCGCCAGGCGAACGCCCAGCCCTGCTTGAGCCCGCCGACGTAGCCAGGCAGCGCCGCCGGCAGCTGGATGTGCCAGGCGGCGCGCAGGCCCCGCGCGCCCAGCACGCGGCCGACCCGGTGGTAGAGCGGCGGCACCTGGTCGAGGCCGGAGACAGTCCCGTTCGCGATCGAGGGCACCGCACCGAGCAGCACGACGAAGTAGATGGTGCCGGGGCTCAGCCCGAACCAGACGATCCCGGCCGGCACCCACGCCACGGACGGGAGCGACTGCAGGCCGGACAGCATCGGCGCGATCGCGGCGCGCACCGCCGGCACCCGGGCGACCAGCAGCCCGAGCGGTGTCCCGATCGCGACGCTCGCGGCGAAGCCGAGCATGCCGCGGGACACGCTCAGCCAGGCGGCCCGCTGCAGCGCGCCGGCCTGCCACTGGGCGACGAGGGAGTCCCCGACGTCCAGCGGGGACGGCAGCAGGAAGCGGGGCTTGACCTCGAGCCACACCGCGGCCTGCCAGACCAGCAGCACGACGCCGGCGGCCAGCACCGGTGCCAGCACCCTGCCGAGCCGCCGCCAGCGGCGGCGCCCCGCCGATCGCCCCTCGACCTCCAGCGCGTCCAGACCGCGCTCCAGCGACTCGAGCTCGCGCTCGAGGTCGGGGTCGGGGTCGGAGTCCGGGAGGCGCCCGGCGGCGCGCTCGTCGTACCGCTCGTCCTCGCGCGGCTCGGTGGTGGCGGCGGCGGTGGCGGCGTCGGTGGCCGGCAGGGTGCCGGGGCGGGCGTCAGGCGGCATGGCGGCGGATCTCCTCCCGGAGCCGGGCGGTGATGTGCTCGGCGAGCTGGCTGACGGCCGGGTCGTCCGCACGTCGGGGGCCGTCGATCCGCACCGGCCAGTCGGCGATCACCCGGCCGGGCCGGGACGACAGCAGCACCACCCGGTGCCCGAGCCGTACCGCCTCCCGCACGTCGTGGGTGACGAACACGACCGCGACGCCGGTCTCGGCCTGCACCCGGACGAGCTCGTCGTGCAGGACGTCCCGGGTGATCGCGTCCAGCGCGCCGAACGGCTCGTCCATCAGCAGCACGTCCGAGCGCTGGGACAGCGCCCGGGCGAGCGCGACCCGCTGCTGCATGCCGCCGGAGAGCTGGTGCGGCCGCATCGGCCCCACGCCCTCCAGCCGGACCACCTCGAGCAGCCGCGCGGCCTGCTCCCGCCGC
>DASPYH010000217.1:0-10041 GCA_035636875.1 Mycobacteriales bacterium
CCTCGACAGAGCCGGCGCAGGCCGGCGCGGGTGCGGAAGCGCTCGTGGTAGCGCTCGGCCCGACCGAAGGCGGCCACGTACCGGTCGGCGGCGGCGTACGGCAGCCAGGACAGGAACGGCAGCTTGTAGTGCGGCTCGACGATGCCGAGCCGGTTGCCGAGCCCGAGGTAGACCAGGCCGGTCGGCCGCAGCACCCGGCGGATCTCGGCCATCACCGCGTCCGGGTCGACCACGTGCTCGTAGATGTGGTTGAAGACCACCGCGTCGATCGACCGGTCCGCCCACGGCAGGCTCGCCCCGTCGGCGCGCAGGAACGGGATCTCGCCGCCGAACCGCCGCCGGGCTCGCTCCAGTCCCGGTTGGTCGATGTCGACGCCGGTCACGTCCGCGCCCGCCGCGCGCAGCTCGTCGGAGATGAACCCGGTAGAGCAGCCGAGGTCGACCACCCGCTGGCCGGTCAGATCGCTCTGGCCGAGGAAGTGGCTGAGGACGGCGATGATCTTCGCGGCCTTCTTCCGGCGCTCGTCCTCGAGGAGCATCTTCGACTGAAGCTCGGAGTACGCGAGCTGCGTCTGTCGATCGTCGGCTGCCGGCACGGCCGGGGAGTCTACCTGCCGTAAGCGCTCCGATACGCTAAGTCAGTAGCGGCGGCCGTCGCGGCCCAGCTGAAGCGGCGGGCCAGCCTGCGCCGCCCCTCCCGCGCGGCAGCACCCCCATCGTCGGCCAACACCGCACGCAGCGCCGCCGCCAGCGCCTCATCGTCGCCCACCGGCACCAGCGTCGCCAGGTTGCCGACCGGCCTGCGCCCGGCCGGGTCACCGGTCACCTCCCGGATCACGGGCAGGTCGCTTGCGACGACCGGCGTCCCGGTGGCGAACGCCTCCAGCGGCGGCAGGCCGAAGCCCTCGTACACCGAGGGGAAGGCGAGGACCGCCGCTCCGGCGACCACCCGGCGCAGGTCGGCGGATTCGAGGTAGCCGGCCGCACGGATCGCTCCTGCCGGCAGCGCCGCGGTACGCAGTGCCGGCCCCCAGCCCGGCGGGCCGGCCACGACCAGCGGCGGCGTCGACGGGTCGTCGTCGTGCAGCAGCTTCAGCGCCCGCAGCAGCCCGTCCAGCCCCTTGCGCGGCTCGACCGTGCCGACGAACAGCAGGTAGCGCGCCGGCAGCCCGCGGCCAGCCAGCCACTGCGGGGCCGGCGGTGACGTGGCGAACCATGCCTCGTCCACCCCCAGCGGGGTGACCGTGACCCGGTCGCGGCTCAGCCCGTATTCGGCCTGCACCTCGTCCGCGACCGCCTGGCTCGGCGTGCACACCACCGCGGCGCGGCGCAGCCCGCGCGGCACCAGCGTCCGGTAGCGCAGCGACGCGGCCGCGACCGTCTCCGGGAACCGCAGGTAGGACAGGTCGTGCACGGTGAGCACGCCGGCCGCGGAGCGTACCGGCGGGAGCGTGAAGTTGGTGCCGTGGAAGACGTCCAGCCGCCCGGTCAGCCACTCGACCGGCGGCAGGTCGAGCCGGCCCCAGGCGGCTTGCAGCAGCCGGGCCGGCGCCGGGCGGTGGCGGACCTCGACCCCGTCCGGCACCTCGGCCGGCAGGCCGCCGGCTCCCCGCAGGGTGAAGGCGGTCGCCACCAGTTCCAGCCCGTCCGTGCCGACGAGTGCCCGCACGAGGTGCTCGACGTAGCGGCCGACGCCCGTTCGGGTGCCCAGCAGGGGGGTGGCGTCGAGGCCGACACGCAGCGGTCTGGTAGGCACGGGTCAACCACTATAGTTGCGCGACGCGGTGCAGCCGCCGGTTCATGGGACGTTCACAGGGAGGAGGCCGGTCAGGACATGGCCGTCTCCAAGTACGACGTCGAAGTGGACCTGGCGGGAGCCCCGGAGACCAGCCACGCGAGGATGGTCGAGCTGGTCGGATCGAACAAGCGCGTCCTCGATGTGGGCTGTTCCACCGGCTATCTGGCCAGGGTGCTGACCGCGCTCGGCAACACGGTCTCCGGCGTGGAGTACGACGCCGCGGCGGCCAAGGAGGCGGAGCCCGACCTAGACCGGCTCGTGGTCGGCGACCTGGAGGCGCTCGACCTGGTCGAGGCGTTCGGCGAGGGCGCGTTCGACGTCGTCGTGTTCGGTGACGTGCTGGAGCACCTTCGCGACCCGCTGCCGGTGCTGCGTGGCGCCCGCCCGCTGCTCTCCCCCGGCGGCAGCGTGGTGATCTCGGTGCCCAACATCGCGCACGGCGACGTCCGGCTGGCGCTGCTGAAGGGCCGCTTCCGCTACACGAAGCTCGGCCTGCTGGACGAGACGCACACCCGGTTCTTCACCCGGGAGAACCTCGACTCGTTCCTGCACGACGCCGGCTTCGTTGCCGTGGACGTGCGCCGGACGTACGCGCCGCTGTTCAGCACCGAGGTCGGGATCCGCGCCGACGAGGTCGACCCCGCCGTCGTCGAGCAGCTGCGCGCCGAGCCGGAGGCGGAGACCTACCAGTTCGTGCTGCGCGCCGTCCGTGACGACGCGGTGCACGTGGACATCGGCCTGACCGACCGCGCCGAGCGGCTCGACCTGCGGGTGCGGGAGCTTGCCCACGAGGTGGAGCAGGCTCGCGGGTTCGTCGACGCGGCCGCCGCCGAGCGGGACGAGGCCGCGGACCGGGCCGCCCGCGCGGAGCGGGACGCCGCCACGGCCCGGGCCGAGACCGAGCGGTTGCGGACCGAGCTGCGGACCGTCTACCAGACCCGCGTGATGCGGGCCTCCCGGATTCCGCGGGCGCTCTACGGCGCCATGCGTGCCCGGCAGCGCTAGTCCTGCCCAAGCTCTTCTAGACTCGGCGGCGATGTCGTTGCTCGCCGACCTCCGCGGCTCCCGGGAGCTGCTGGTCAACCTGACGCTGCGCGAGGTCCGCGGCAAGTACAAGCGGACCGCGCTCGGTCAGGGCTGGTCGCTGCTCAACCCGCTGGTCCAGATGGCGATCTTCACGGTCGTCTTCGGCGTGCTGATCAAGATCAAGCCGGATCCCGGCGATCCGAGCGGGCTGCAGGTCTTCGCGCTGTGGCTGGTCGCCGGCCTGCTGCCGTGGGCGTTCTTCTCGAACGCGGTCACCGGGGGCATGGGTGCGCTGATCGGCAACGCGAACCTGATCAACAAGGTCTACTTCCCGCGCGAGACGCTGGTGCTGTCCACCGTCTTCTCGTGGAACGTCAGCTTCGCGATCGAGCTCGCCGTGCTGACCGTGGTGCTGCTGCTCTTCGGCGGCTCGCCGCTGCTCTTCCTGCCGCTGGTGGTCGTCGCGGTCCTGCTGCTCACCGCGTTCAGCCTCGGGATCGCTCTGGCGCTGTCGGTGGCCAACGTCTACTTCCGCGACACCCAGCACTTCATGGCGCTGTTCATGCAGGTCTGGTTCTACGCGACGCCGATCGTCTACCCGTTCTCGTACGTGCAGCGGAATGCCTCGCCGACGGTGGAGACGCTCTACCGGCTCAACCCGATGGAGCGCTTCGTCACCGTGTTCCGCACCCTGCTCTACGACAAC
Source organism: Mycobacteriales bacterium (assembly GCA_035636875.1). Lineage (GTDB taxonomy): Bacteria > Actinomycetota > Actinomycetes > Mycobacteriales > CADCTP01 > CADCTP01. Next base: position 3,531 of record DASPYH010000217.1, read on the forward strand.
CGGCTGCCGGCGCTCGGCGACTCGGTGTCCATCGTGGTCGCCGCCGGCCTGGCGCTGGTGGTCGGCTGGTGGCTGTTCCGGCGGTACGAGGGCCGGCTGGCGGAGGAACTGTGAGCCCGCTGCCCCGTAGTGGCGGCCCGGCGACATCTCCTGCCATCGAGGTGGACGCGGTCGCCAAGCGCTTCCGGCTCTACCGGGAGCGCAACCAGTCGCTCAAGGCGGCGTTGCTGCGCGGCCGGAGGGCCGCGTACGAGGAGTTCTGGGCGCTGCGGGACGTGTCCTTCGAGATCCCCGAGGGGACGACCTTCGGGCTGATCGGGGAGAACGGCTCGGGCAAGTCGACGCTGCTCAAGTGCATCGCGCGGATCCTGCGACCGGACGCGGGCGAGGTCCGGACCCACGGCACGCTGGCCGCGCTGCTGGAGCTCGGATCGGGCTTCCACCCCGAGCTGTCCGGGCGGGAGAACGTCTACCTGAACGGCTCCATCCTCGGCATGTCGAAGCGGGACATCGACGCGCGGTTCGACGCGATCGTCGACTTCGCCGGCATCGCGCCGTTCATCGACCAGCCGGTGAAGACCTACTCGTCCGGGATGTACGTCCGGCTCGGCTTCTCCGTGGCGATCAACGTGGACCCGGACATCCTGCTGGTCGACGAGGTGCTCGCCGTCGGCGACGCGGCCTTCCAGGAGAAGTGCATGGAGAAGTTCGCCGAGTTCCGCCGGGCGGGCAAGACGGTGGTCGTGGTCAGCCACGCGATGGGATCGCTGCGGTCGTTCTGCGACGTCGCCGCCTGGCTGGAGCACGGCAAGCTGGTCCGGGTCGGGCCCGCCACCTCGGTCGTCGACGACTACGTCGACGAGGGGCACGCCGAGCGGAAGCACACCGAGGGCGGCGGCTCCCGGTGGGGCTCGGGCGAGGCCCGGCTGACGAAGGTCCAACTGCTCGACGCGCAAGGCCGCAGCACCACCCGCGTCCGGACCGGCGACCGGGTCACCCTGCGGCTGGCGTACGAGGCCGACGAGCCGATCGCGAAGCCGGTCTTCGGCCTCGCGCTGGAGAACCTGGAGGGCGTGTACGTCTGGGCCCACCACAGCCGCGACGGCGGCTTCGTGCCGGAGAAGATCTCCGGCACCGGCAGCGTCGACCTGGTCGTGTCGCGGCTGATGCTCCAGCCCGGCACCTTCGACGTGCTCGCCTCGCTGGTCGACTACACCACCACGCACACGTACGACTTCCTGCGGCACTGCTACCGTTTCGACGTCGAAGCCGGCGAGCCGCGCGAGTCCGGGGGGATCGTCGCGCTGGGCGGCGAATGGGGAAACCTCCGCGACGGTACCGACGATGCGGACCTGCGGTCCGCCGAGCGGAGGACCTGAATGCCTGCTCGCCGCCCCACCACGCGCTCTGGCGTGGTGTCCGTGGTGACGATCAACTACAAGGGTGCCGACGACACGATCGCCTGCCTGCAGGCGCTGGGATCGCTGGACTGGCCGCCCGACCAGGTGGAACTGGTCTGCGTGGACAACGCGTCCGGGGACGGCAGCGCGGAGCGGATCCGGGCCGCCGTGCCGCGGGTGCGGCTGGTCGAGTCGCCGACCAACACCGGGTTCGCGGGTGGCTGCAACCTCGGCGTCGCGCACGCGACCGGCGAGTACGTCGCCCTGCTCAACAACGACGCCCGACCGCACCCGGACTGGCTGCGGGCGGCCGTCGACGTGCTCGAGCGCGACCCTGTCGTCGCCTGCGTCGCGAGCAAGGTGCTGGACTGGGAGGGCGAGCGGGTCGACTACGTCGACGGTGCCCTGACCTGGTACGGCATGGGCTACAAGCGCGAGGCGGAGCGGCCGGACACCGGCGAGTGGGACGAGCCGAAGGACGTGCTGTTCGCCACCGGGGCGGCGATGGTCGTCCGGGCCGCCGTCTACCGCGAGGTCGGCGGGTTCGACGAGCGGTTCTTCATGTTCTACGAGGACGTCGACTTCGGCTGGCGGCTGAACCTGCTCGGCCACCGGGTGCGCTACGTCCCCGCGTCGGTCGCGTACCACCGCCATCACGTGACGATGAGCAAGTTCGGCTCGTGGCGGGAGCGCTACCTGCTCGAGCGCAACGCGCTGCTGTGCCTCTACAAAAACCTCGAGGACGCGACCCTGGCCCGGGTGCTGGCCCCGGCGATCTCGCTGGCGATCCGGCGCACCATCGCGATGGGCGGCGACGATCCGACGGTGCTGGACCTGCAGCGCTCGCCCGGCGGCGAGGGCAGCGACCGGCTGGAGGTCTCCAAGACCAGCCTTGCCGGCCCGTACGCCGTGGACTACCTGGTCGAGCAGTTGCCGTCGCTGGCCGAGACCCGCGCCGAGCTGCAGGCCAGGCGCCGCCGCCGCGACCGGGACCTGGTGCCGCTGTTCCGGCAGCCGATGGAGCCGGCGGTGCCGAACGAGTACTACCAGGCCGGGTACGAGGCGCTGGTCGAGGCGTTCGACATCGCCGAGCTGTTCTCCCTCCGGCGCCGGATCGTCGTCGTCACCGGCGACACGCTCGCCGACAAGATGGCCGGTCCCGGCATCCGGGCCTTCCACCTCGCGGAGGAGCTGTCCCGGGAGCACGACGTCCGGTTGGTCTCCACCACCCGCAACGAGATGAGCCACCCCCGCTTCGCCTGCCTGCAGAGCACGCACGAGGGCTTGAAGGTGCACGAGAAGTGGTGCGACGTGCTGATCTTCCAGGGATTCACGCTCGCCAGGGCGCCCTGGCTGCGGGCATCGACGAAGGTCGTCGTGGCCGACCTCTACGACCCGATCCACCTCGAGCAGCTCGAGCAGACCCGCGGGCAGGACCCGGGCCGGCGCGGCAACGACATCGCCTCCACCACCAACGCGCTGAACGACCAGCTGGTCCGCGGGGACTTCTTCCTGTGCGCCAGCGAGAAGCAGCGGCATTTCTGGCTGGGGCAGATGGCGGCGGTCGGCCGGCTCAACCCCCGCGTCTACGACGACGACTCCTCGCTGCAGTCGCTGATCGCGACCGTGCCGTTCGGGCTGCCGTCCGAGCCGCCGCAACGCACCCGCCCGGCGATCAAGGGCGTCGTGCCGGGGATCGACCACGGCGACAAGGTGATCCTGTGGGCCGGCGGCGTCTACAACTGGTTCGACCCGCTGACGCTGATCAGGGCAATGGACAAGCTGCGGCAGCGCCGCGACGACGTCAAGCTCTACTTCCTCGGCATGCGGCACCCCAACCCCACCGTGCCGGAGATGCGGATGGGCTGGCTGGCGCAGAAGCTGTCCGCCGACCTCGGCCTCACCGACAAGGCGGTGTTCTTCAATCCGGGCTGGGTCGACTACGCCGACCGGCAGAACTACCTGCTCGACGCGGACGTCGGCGTCAGCACCCACTTCGAGCACGTGGAGACCACGTTCTCGTTCCGGACCCGGATCCTGGACTACCTCTGGGCCGGGCTGCCGATCGTGGCTACCCGGGGTGACACGTTCGGGGACCTGATCGCGGCCGAAGGGCTGGGCGTGACGGTGCCGGACGAGGACGTCGACGCGCTCGTCGAGGCGCTGGACAAGGTGCTCGGCGACCCGGCGTTCGCCGCCGAGTGCCGGGCGAACGCCGAGCGGGTGCGGCAGCGGTTCACCTGGCAGGCCGCGCTGGAGCCGCTGCTGAGCTTCTGCCGGGCACCGCGGCGCGCCCCGGACACGGTGCTGGGCACGGAGGACCGCGACGGCGGCGTCCGCACGCCGCAGCTGATGGTGACGCCGCCCCCGCGCTCGATCAGGGGCGACCTGAAACTGATCCGCGAGTATTTCCGGGAGGGCGGGCCACGCGAGGTCGCCCGCCGGGCGACCGGCCGGCTGCGGCGCGTGGTCAAGGAGCACGCGTCCGAGACGTAACGCTCGAGCTGCGAGAACTGACGGGGGATTCGAGGTGTACCGGGGCGCTCATCGGCGCGCGCGGGTCCCGGCGCCGGTTCGGGCCGCGGTGCTCGCGCACGCCGCGGTCCTGGTGCTGTCGGTCTTCGCGTGGCCGGTGCACCGGGCCCCGGACGAGCCGCAGCACGTCGACCTGGTCGTCGCGGTGGCCGACGGGGCCGCGGTGCCGTGGCCGGATCCCGGCCGCCTGCGGCAGTCCCGGGGGATCTCGGCCGGGGTGGATCTCTACGCTCGCGGACAACCGGTCTTTCTCGCCGCGCAGGCGCCCGGGCGATGGCCGTCATGGGCGTCGGCCGGCGGTGCGGCGCCGGGCCCACAGCCGAACCAGCTCGTCCAGCACCCGCCGCTGTACTACCTGCTGCTCGGCGCTCCGCTCGCCCTGCTGCCCGGGTGGCCGGACTGGCCGTACGACGTGCTGCTCGACGTGCTGCGGCTGGCGAGCGCCCTGATCCTGGTTCCGCTGCCGCTGCTCGCCTGGGCCGCCGCCCGGCGGCTGGTGGGGGACGTTCCGATCGCCGCGGCCTGCGGGGTGGCGATGCTCGGGGTGCCGCACCTGCAGCACATCGGCGCCTCCGTCAACAACGACGGGCTGTTGATCGTGCTGGCCGCCGCGGTCACGGTGCCGCTGGTCGGAGTGGTCCGCGGGGACACCCGGTGGCGTACCGCCGGGCTGGTCGGCGTGCTCACCGGCGGCGCGCTGCTGACCAAGGGGACGGCGCTGGTGCTGCTTCCCGTCGTGGGCGCGGCCTACCTGCTCGCCTGGCGGCGGACCTCCCTGCTGCGCACCGTGCGGGCGGCTGTGGTCGCTGCCGGCCTCGCGGTGGGGCTCGGCGGCTGGTGGTGGATCCGGAACAAGCTCCGGTACGGCGCGGTGCAGCCCAACGGGCTGATCGCCGACCAGACCCTGCTCGGCCGGCGACCGGTGCTCACCTCCGCCGCCGAGAGCGGAGCCCGGTTCGTGTCGCAGTTCGCCCGGCGGATGTCGGAGAACTTCTGGCTGGAACCGGCGGTGCGGCCCCGGCCGCCGTTCGTGTCCTGGACCTCGTGGGCGCTCAGCCTGCTCGCCGCCGCCCTCCTGCTGGCCGGTTCGGTCGCCGCGGTCCGCGCCCGCGGCGCGCACCGGCTCCGGCTGTCCGAAGTGGGCTGGCTGCTGCTGCCGGCGGCCGGCATCCTCACCATCGTGCTGTCCGGGTCGTGGGCGGCGTGGAAGATCAGCCTGCTGCCATCCGGGCAGCAGGGCCGCTACCTCTACCCCGCGTCCGTCGGCCTCGCCCTGCTCGTCGCGCTCGGGCTGCATGCCCTCGCCGGACGGCGGGTCGTGCTGGCGACCGCCGCGTGCGCAGCCACGCTGCAGGCGGTGATGGGCGCGGTCGTCGTGACCCAGTCCTGGCTCCCGCGGACCGGGGACCCGCTCGCGTCGCGGCTGTGGGCGGCCTGGCGTGGCTGGGACGCCTGGTCGCCGCTGCCCTGGCCGGCGCTCGCCCTGCTGCTGCTCACCGCGGCCGGGACGCTCGGCGCGCTCGTCGCCGTCGCCGCACGCCAGGCCGACGACCCGGCCGAGCCGGTCGGCGGCGACGTGCCTACCGTCCCGCGGCCGGCCGCGGTCGGTAGCGGCTGACCGCGACGGACGCCGTCGTCGTGACCGGGTCGGGCAGGGCGGCGACCCGGCGGGCCAGGTCCGGCGCGTCGATGTGGTGCGCCGACGGACCCATCGCGACGGCGGCGACCGCGTCGGCGTGCCGCAGGGACAGCGTCCAGCAGTGCTCGGCGCGGTCGCCGAGATCGAGGTGCGGGTCGAGCGCCGCGGCCATCCGCTCGTCCTTGCGCCCATCGACGGTGAGCAGCCCGAGCGCGACGACGAGTTCGGCGAGGTGGTCCTGGCCGGGGGTCACCACGACGAGCACCCCGTCCGCGCGCAGCACCCTTGCGGTCTCGGCGCCGTTGCGCGGGGAGAAGACGTCGAGCACCGCGGCGGCGACCCCGGTGCGCACCGGCAGCGCGCGCCAGGCGTCCGCCACCACCGCTCCGGCGCGCGGGTGGGCGCGGGCGGCGCGGCGGGCCGCGTACCGGGAGAGGTCGATCGCCACCCCGACCCGGTCCGGGTGGGCGTCGAGGACCGCGGACAGGTGCTGGCCGGTGCCGCCGCCGACGTCCACGACCGGCCCCGGCCCGGACCCAACCGCCTCGACGAGGAGCCGGGTCAGCGGCGCGTAGTGCCCGGCCGACAGGAACCGGTCCCGCGCCGCGACCATGCCCGCGGTGTCGCCGCCCACCCCGCGGCCCGCCCCCGGCAGCAGCGTCACGTAGCCCTGCCGAGCCACGTCGAAACAGTGGCCGGCCGGGCACCGCAGCGCGCCTGTCCGCTCGCCGAGCGGCCCTCCGCAGTGCGGACAGCTCAGGCAGTCGACGACGTCGCCCAGCACCAGGCCATCATGCGCACTCACCGCGGCCGGCGGGGCCGGATGAGCCCGACCACGGGAGGATTCGCCGCACGTGCCGTTCCGGCTGGAGGTCGCGGCCTGAGGTCACCAGATGAGGAGGGCACCCACTGCCAGGATCGCGGCCAGGACGAGGCC
>DASPYH010000218.1:0-5514 GCA_035636875.1 Mycobacteriales bacterium
GCCCACCGAGAAGGCCGGCCCGGCCGCGCTGGCGCGGCTGAAGACCTGCACCCGCAGCGGCACCGACGTCAACGCGTCCACCGCGATGCGGACCTGGCCGATCAGCGAGCGGCTGTCCCGCGGCGCCAGCACCAGCTCGTACGCCTTCCGCCCGGCCACCGGGCGGGTGCCGTCCGTGCTGACCGACGTGGTCGGGTCGATCGCGGCCAGCGCCTGCTGCGCGGCCTGCTGGGGGGTCAGCGGGCTCGGCGGCGTCGGCTCCGGCTTGTGTGCCGAGGGCGGTGGGAGCTTGTAGTGGGTGGCGGAGTTGGAGTCGCTCGACCAGAACCAGGCATCCTGCCCGTTGCGCACCACGTCGGTCTCGCCGAGCGAGCCCAGCAGCGCGAGGCGCTGCTTGGTGTCCCCGGCGTACCAGACCCGCAGCGTGTGCGACCCGGTCAGCAGCGAGGTCAGGGACGAGCCGCCGTGGCCCGAGCCGATGTCCGGCAGGGCCGGCAGGCCGAGGTCGGAGTCCTGCACGATCGTGCCGGAGAGGCCGTCGACCCGGGCCCCCTGCACGTCGGCGAGCAGTTGCGCCGCGGTCTTCGGCGGCAGCGGCGGATCGGCCTGCGCGGTGAGCACGCCGGAGGCGACCAGCCCGACCGACGCGGCGGCGGCGACCGGTGCGGCCCAGCGGAGCAGCACGGTGCGGGTGAGCGTTGCCATGCGGCGATCCTGCGCGGTCCGCGCTGAGAGCAGCCTGAGATGAGCTGACCGCCTGCTGAGAGGATCACGCCGTGCCGGCGGGGACCTCCTCGCCGGACGGGAGGTCCTGGCGGGCGGTGCGCGGCACGCCGGCGGCGGCGTACGCCGCCTCGGCGTCGAGGGTCTCGTGCTCCAGCAGCTCCTGCGCCAGCCGCTCGAGCCGGTCCCGGTTGTCCCGCAGCACCCGCACGGCCTCGGCGTAGCACTCGTCGCTGATCCGGCGCGCCTCCGTGTCGACCAGCTCCTTGGTCGCCGGCGCCGGCCCGGTCCCGTCCACCAGGAACGGCTGCGCCTGCCCCTCCGCCGGCAGCACCGCGATCGGGCCGATCCGCGGCGACATGCCCCAGCGGCCGACCATGTTGCGGGCGACCCGGCTGACCTGGTCGAGGTCGGCCTCGGAGCCGGTGCTGACGTTGCCGTAGACGATCTCCTCGGCGGCCCGGCCGCCGAGCGCGCCGATGATGCGGCCGCGCAGGTAGGGCTCGGCGTAGGCGTACTGGTCGGCGTCCGGGCTCTGGAACGTGACGCCGAGCGCGTGCCCGCGCGGGATGATCGACACCTTGCGGACCGGGTCAGCGCCCGGGGTGAGCATGCCGAGCAGGGCGTGCCCGCTCTCGTGGTACGCGGTGCGCTGCCGCTCCTGTCTGGTCATCATGATCTTGCGTGGCGTGCCGAGGACGATCTTCTCCAGCGCGTCCAGGAAGTCCGCCATGGTGACCGCCGAGCGGTCGCGGCGGGCGGCGGTGAGTGCGGCCTCGTTCACGAGGTTGCGCAGGTCCGCGCCGACCATCCCCGGGGTCGTCGCGGCGATCGCGGCGAGGTCGACGTCCGGTGCCAGCGGCACGTGCCGGGTGTGCACCTCGAGGATCTTGCGGCGGCCCTCCTGGTCCGGTGGGCTGACGATGATCCGGCGGTCGAAGCGACCGGGGCGCAGCAGGGCCGGGTCCAGCACGTCCGGCCGGTTGGTCGCGGCGAGGACGACGACGCCCTCGGTGCCGGTGAAGCCGTCCATCTCGGTGAGGATCTGGTTGAGCGTCTGCTCCCGCTCGTCCACGCCGCCGATGCTGCTGCCGCCGCGGGCCCGGCCGATCGCGTCGAGCTCGTCGATGAAGATGATCGCCGGAGCCGCCTTCTTGGCGGTCTCGAACAGGTCGCGCACCCTGGACGCTCCGACGCCGACGATCATCTCGATGAACTCGGATGCGGACAGGTGGAAGAACGGCACGCTCGCCTCGCCGGCGACGGCCCGGGCGAGCAGGGTCTTGCCGGTGCCGGGCGGTCCGGACAGCAGCACCCCCTTGGGGATCGCGGCGCCGAGCCGGCGGTACCGGTCCGGGTTGCGCAGGAAGTCGACGACCTCCATCAGCTCGGCCTTGACCTCGTCGATGCCGGCGACGTCGGCGAAGGTCGTGCGCGGCCCGCTCTCCGGCTCGTACCGGCGGGCCCTGGACCGCCCTATGCCACCCAGACCGCCGAGCCCGCCACCAGCGGCACTGCGCCGGAAGAACCAGACCAGCAGGCCGAGGAACAGCAGCGTCGGACCGAAGCCGACGAGCAGTTGCTGCCAGACCGGAGCCGAGTCGGGCGGCTTCGCGTTGACGTCGACGTGGTGCTGGAAGAGCAGTTGGGTCAGCCCGTCATCGGCGAACGCCGGCCGTACGGTGGTGAACCGGGTGACGTCCTTGGCGTTGGCGTCGCCGGGCGGGTACTTCACGGCCTTCCTGAAGGTGCCCTCGATGGTGTCGCCGGTCGAGGTGATCTCGACGACGTTGTCCGCCTGCACCTGCTCGCGGAAGAACGTGTAGGACACGGACAGCCGATTGGAGCTGAGCACCGCCGAGGCGAGGATCCAGTTCACCAGCAGCGCCGCCAGCACCAGCCACCAGGACCGGCGGGCGACGCGGCGCCAGTCCGGCTTGCTCGGGCCGCCACCGCCGGGCGGACTCGGCGCGCCCTCGACCTTCCACGGCTGCCGCTCGGGCGGCCGCTCCGCCGGCCGCTGCTGGGTCCCGTCCGGCCGCGGCGGCGCCTCTGTCGCGCGCCCGCCGATGCCGCGGTCACCGCCCTGCTGGTCCCGACCTTCCGTCACGCTGCCGCCCCTCGTCCGCACTCGTCGTCTCCGCGTCCATTCAACGCGCAGTGCAGCAGCGGTGTGCCCGGGCTGCCACGTCTCAGTCCGGGTCCGCTCCGCCCGCATCCCGCCGCCGGCCTCGTGGCACCCTCGACGGGGAGGCTCAGCACGGTCACAGGTCGGTTGCGGGACGCTGCCGCCGGGTCAGGAGGTGGGGACGTGCGGCTGCTGGTGGTGGAGGACGAGGTGCGGCTCGCTGTCGCGCTCCGCCGCGGGCTGCAGGCCGAGGGCTTCTCCGTCGACCTGGCCCACGACGGGGTCGAAGGACTACACCTGGCCCGCGAGGGGGCGTACGCGGCGGTGGTGCTGGACGTGATGCTGCCGCGGTTGTCCGGCTACCGGGTGTGCGAGCGGCTGCGGGCGGACGGCAACTGGGTGCCGGTGCTCATGCTGTCGGCCAAGGACGGGGAGTACGACCAGGCCGACGGGCTGGACGTCGGGGCGGACGACTACCTGACCAAGCCGTTCTCGTACGTGGTGCTGGTGGCCCGGCTGCGCGCGCTGCTGCGGCGGGGTGCGCCGCCCCGACCGGCCGCGCTGGCGGCCGGCGACCTCGTGCTCGACCCGGCCAAGCACCTGGTGACCCGCGGCGAGACGGAGATCGGGCTGACGCCGCGGGAGTTCTCCCTGCTGGAATACCTCCTGCGCCGCGCGGGGGAGGTCGTCCCGAAGATCGACATCCTGCGCAACGTCTGGGACCCGCACCAGGACGGCGACCTCAACGTCGTCGAGGTGTACGTGGGCTACCTGCGCCGCAAGATCGACGTGCCGTTCGGGCGGCGGGCCGTGCAGACCGTCCGAGGTGCGGGCTACCGGCTCGCCGCCGACGGTGGCTGAGTTGTGCTGTCGAGATGGAGCCTCCGGACCCGACTGACGGTCGTCGCCACCGTCCTGCTCGGCCTCGGCATCGCCGCCGGCGCGGCGCTACTCGCGGCGACCGTGCACCGGACCCTCCAGGCCGCGGTCGACTCGGGTGCGCTGCAGAGCGCCCGCGAGGTGGCCACGCTGGTGGACATGGACGAGCTGCCCGACCCGGTGCCGGTCGGCGGCGAGGGCACGGCGGCGATCCAGGTGGTGGACGCGCGGGGCCGGGTGCGGGCGGCGTCCGCCGGCACCGACCGCCTGGTGCCGGTGCTGCGTCCGGACGAGCTGGCGCTGGTGCGGACCGGCAAGCGGATCGTAGTCGACGGCGGGCGGCTGGGCCTGGAGGGGCAGGTGCGGGTGGTGGCCGTGCCGGCCGGGCCGGCCGGCGACCGGCAGACCGTGGTGGTCGCGGTCGACTACGGCAGCGCCCGCTCCGGCGTGCGGATCCTGAGCCTGGGGCTGGTCGTGGGCGCGCCGCTGCTGCTCGCCGTCGTTGCGGTGGCGACGTGGGAGGTCGTCGGGCGGGCCCTGCGGCCGGTGGAGGCGCTGCGCCGCGGAGCCGAGGAGATCACCGGCACCGGCGGGTCACGCCGGCTGCCGCTGCCGGCCGCACGCGACGAGGTGCGGCGGCTCGCCGTGACGCTGAACGACATGCTCGCGCGGCTGGACTCGGCCAGCGCGCGGCAGCGCGCCTTCGTCTCGGACGCCGCGCACGAGCTGCGCAGCCCGCTGGCGAGTGCGCGCACGCAGCTCGAGGTGGCCGCCCGGGTGGACGTGGGGACGCCGGCGGGGTCGCTGGCGGAGGACGTGCTCGTGGACGTCGAGCGGCTCGGTCGATTGGTCGACGACCTGCTGCTGCTCGCACGCGTGGACGAGGCACCGGCGCGGCGGCGCGAGCCGGTCGACCTGGTGGCGCTCGCCGCGGACGTGGTCGGTCGGTACGCCGCGGCCAGGGTCCCCGTCACCCTCGATCCGGCCCTCCGGCCCACCCCCGGGGCAGCTCCGGTGGACGGGGCGACGGTGAGCACGGTGCGTACCGCCGCCGCCGTCCCGACGGTGACGGTGCGGGTGGATCCGGCTGCGGTGCGGCGCGTGACGATCAACCTGGTCGACAACGCCGTCCGGCACGCGGCCTCCGGGGTGTGTGTCGCGGTGTCGGCGACGCCGGGCGGGGCGCTGCTGTCCGTGACAGACGACGGACCCGGGATCGCGGCGGCGGACCGGGAGCGGGTCTTCGACCGGTTCGCCCGCCTCGACGCGGGCCGCGGCCGGGACGAGGGCGGTGCCGGACTGGGACTGGCGATCGTGCGGGAGCTGGTACGCGCCCACGGGGGCGCCGTCACGCTCTCGGACGCCGGTCCAGGGCTGCGGGCCGTGGTGACCCTGCCGGCCTGACCTGGGCACTACCGGGCGGACCAGCAGCGCGGCGGGAGAGGGGGGAGGGCGGGGAACGCGGCGAGCGTCCCCCGCCCTCTGGTGGGCCCCGGCGCCGTGGGGGGATCGGAACCGGAGGCGTGAAGCATAGGGCACACCCGCGGGCTCTCCGGAAGCCCCGACGCCGAGTTCACCCGAACGGCCCTTACCGAGGGTGAGAAAAAAGCAGGCTTGACTGTTTGTCTCATGGCCGGCACGGTGTCCTCGTGACCGCCGCGCAGGCGCTCGGCCGGCAGGAGGAGCGAAGCCGCTCCACCAGGCTGCGGGTGCTCGAGGCGACCATCGACTGCCTGGTCGAGCGGGGCTGGTCGGGGACCACCACGACCGTGATGGCCCAGCGG
>DASPYH010000219.1:0-8661 GCA_035636875.1 Mycobacteriales bacterium
GCCGAAGTGTGCGGGGGACCGGGTACGTGTCGGTGCCGGCACCTACCAGCTGGTCGGCCGGCTGGGCCCGCTGGTCAGCGGGCGAGCGCCGCTGGTGCTGCGCTGAGGCGCGGCGCTCGGCTGGCATCTGGCCGGGGCGCCGCCCGCTCTACACGTAACGCTCGAGGATGCTCGACTCGGCGAGCCGGGACAGCCCCTCGCGCACGCTGCGCGCCCTCGACTCGCCGACGCCCTCCACCGCCTGCAGGTCGTCCACCGTGGCGGCGAGCAGCTTCTGCAGGCTGCCGAAGTGCTCGACCAGCCGGTCGACCACGGCGCCGGGCAGTCGCGGCACCTTCGCCAGCAGCCGATAGCCACGTGGGCTGACCGCGCTCTCCAGGGCCTCCGGCGTCGCCGGGTAACCGGTGGCCCGGGCGACCAGGCTGAGATCAAGCAGCTCGGTCGCCGACAGGACGGCGAGCTCGGCCAGCGTCTCCTCGGTGGTGCGGGACCGGCGCCCGCCGGGCACGTAGTCGCGGGCCACCAGCTGGCGCTCGGCGTCCACCCCGGCGAGCAGCTCGTCCAGCTGGAGGGACAGCAGCCGGCCGTCGGTGCCGAGCTCGACGACGTAGCCCTCGATCTCGTCGGCGATCCGGCGCACCATCTCCAGCCGCTGCGCCACGCTCATCGCGTCCCGGACCGTGACGAGGTCCTCGATCTCCAGCGCGGACAGCGTGCCGGCCACCTCGTCGAGGCGCATCTTGTAGCGCTCCAGGGTGGCCAGCGCCTGGTTGGCGCGGGACAGGATTGCGGCGGAGTTGTCCATCACGTAGCGGCGGCCGTCGACGTACAGCCCGATGATGCGCATCGACTGGCTGACGGAGATGACCGGAAACCCCGTCTGCGAGGAAACCCGCTGCGCGGTCCGGTGTCTGGTGCCCGACTCCTCGGTCGGGATGCTCGGGTCGGGCATCAGGTGCACCGCAGCCCGCATGATCCGGGAGCCGTCGGTGGCGAGCACCACGGCGCCGTCCATCTTGGCAAGCTCTCGCAACCGGGTCGCCGAGAACTCCACGTCCAGCGGGAAGCCGCCCGTGCACAGCGTCTCGACGAGCCTGTCGTAGCCGAGCACGATCAGAGCTCCGGTGTTGCCGCGAAGGATGCGCTCGAGGCCATCCCTGAGCCCGGTGCCCGGCGCGATCATGGCCAGGGTCGTGCGCAGCTTGTCCTCGCGGTCCGCCACCGCCACCTGCTCTCCCCGGGTCCCCGCTGGCCCAGTGTTCGCTGTGCCTCAGTCTACGGTCGCGTGCCGGCTCGAACACGCCAGGTGAGCCGACACGGCCGGGAGGTGGCGCCGCCACGGTGCTCACGACCGGTCCGGGACCCGGTGCTCCGTGAGCGACGCCACCGGGGCGGGCGACCGCAGCGCGCGCAGCGCCGCGCCGAGGTCGGCCACCTCCGTGACCCGCAGCCCGGCCGGCACCGGCCCCGGCTCCGGCGGAACCAGCACGTGGCTGAAGCCGAGCCGGGCCGCCTCGGCGAGCCGGCGACCCACCCCGGTGACCCGCCGCACCTCTCCGGACAGCCCAACCTCGCCGACCGCCGCCAGGCCCGACGGCAGCGGCGCGTCCCGGGCGGCGGACGCGATGGCCAAGGCCACCGCGAGGTCGGCCGCCGGCTCGGTCACCCGGACCCCGCCGACCGTCGCGGAGAAGACGTCGCTCTCGCCAAGGTGCACCCGGCCGCGCCGCTCCAGCACCGCCAGGACCATCGCCACCCGGGCCGAATCCAGCCCGCTCACCGCCCGGCGCGGGGTGCCCAGCGTCGACCTTGCGACGAGCGCCTGCACCTCGGCCAGCAAGGGCCGGCGGCCCTCGACGGTGACCGTCACGCAGGTGCCCGGCACCGGCTCCGAGCGGCGGGACAGGAACAGCCCCGACGGGTCCGGCAGGCCCTCGATGCCGCCGTCGGTCAAGGCGAAGCAGCCGACCTCGTCGGCCGGACCGAACCGGTTCTTCGTCCCGCGGACCAGCCGCAGCGTGGAGTGGCGATCGCCCTCGAACTGCAGGACAACGTCGACCAGGTGCTCCAGGAGCCGCGGGCCGGCCACGCTGCCGTCCTTGGTCACGTGGCCGACCAGGACGGTCGCCATGCCACGCTCCTTGGCCACCGCGATCAGCGCCGCGGCGACCGCCCGCACCTGGGTGACCCCGCCGGGCGCGCCCTCCGCGGCCGGCGAGGCGAGCGTCTGCACCGAGTCCACGACCAGCAGGCCGGGTGAGACGGCGTCGACGTGGGCCAGCACCGCGGCGAGATCGGTCTCGGCCGCGAGGAACAGCCGCGGATGCAGCGAGCCGATGCGCTCGGCGCGCAGCCGCACCTGGGCAGCCGACTCCTCACCGGTGACGACCAGAGCCGGCGCCGTGCCGGCTGCCGCATAGCGGCTCGCGACGTCGAGCAGCAGCGTGGACTTGCCCACTCCTGGCTCGCCGGCCAGCAGCAGCACCGCACCCGGCACCAGCCCGCCACCGAGCACCCGGTCGAGCTCGCCGACCCCGGTCGGCCTGGCCCGGGCCGCCTCGACGTCGATCTCAGCGATCGGCCTCGCTGGCGCCGTCGTGGCCGCCGGGCCGAGGGCGGACGCCAGCGGTCGGAGCCCGACCGGGGCGGCGCCGACCTCGACGACGCTCCCCCAGGCCTGGCACTCGGGGCAGCGCCCGACCCAGCGCGCCGGCGCGTGTCCGCACTCGTCGCACCGGTAGGTCGCCCGGTCCCTCGTCCTCGCCACGGCGCGAACCGTAGCGGCCCGCCCCGACAGAATCCGGCGGCTACGCCTCGCCGCCGCTGGTCACGGTCGGTGCCGGCGAGACCTCACCCTCCGGTACCGCCACGGGCACAGCCAGCGTCACCGCGCCGGCCCGGTCGAACACAAACGTGATCGAGACGACCTCGGCGGAGCGCAGCGGCCGGGTCAGGCCCACGAGGGTGATCCTGGGGCCGTCGGCGCGGAAGGCGACCAGCGCGTTCGGAGGGATCGGGATCCGGCTGGTCGCCGGCTCGGCGCTGCCGGACGGGGTGGCGCTGCCCGACGGGGTCTGACTGCCGGAGGGGGTCTCACTGCCGGACGGCGTGGCGCTGCCGGACAGGGTGGCACTCCCCGATGCGGTGGCGCCGCCGGCCGGCGTACCGCTGGCGGACGGGCTGGCGCCGGAGGTCCCGCTGGCCGTCGCGCTCGGGGTCGGACCGGCGCTCCCGCTGCCGGTCGCCGCGGCGCTGCCGCTCGGCCCGGCGCCGCTCGCGAAGGTGACCCGCTCGGCGACGTCGGTCCGTACCTCGACCAGCGCGTCCGCCTGCGGCCCCTGGTTCGTCACCACCAGCCGCAGCCGCGCATCCGAGCCCTGCTGCTGCCGGCCGCCCTGCGGGTAGTCGATCGCGACCTCCCGCAGCGCCAGCTGGCCCACCTGGCCGGCGGAGCCGTCGACCGTCGGGAGCGTCTGCGCGGTCTGCGCCTGCTGCCCGGCGCCGCAGGCAGCCAGCGCCACGCCGGCCGCGGCGACCAGCGCGGCCAAGAGCGCCCGGGACGGTCTGGCTCTGCGACGCGACGAGCGGATCACGGCGACGGGCCCTCCTGTCCTGCTGGGTTTCCGGGCGCCAGCGTAGCGGCGCCGCTCCGGTCGTACCCGCGCAGGTCAGCTGGCCGGGGTTCAGCGCACCGAGGTGCCCGATGCGAGCAGCAGCGCGACATCCACCGCGGCCACGACCAAGACGCCGAGGAACGGGGCCCGCGAGCCCGGCCGGCGGCCCAGGAACGCCGCTCCGCAACCGCACCCGATGGCCACCGCCACCGCGCCGAGCCCGACGGCGCCCGGCGGCCCCGGCGGCCCGATCGCCAGCACGACCGACGCTGCGACGAGCAGCACCGCCGCCGTGACCCGGCTGGCGGCCGGGCCGATCCGGTGCGGCAGGCCGCGGACCCCGGTACGCAGGTCGTCCTCGATGTCGGGCAGCACGTTCGCGAAGTGTCCGCCGGCTCCGAGCAGCGAACCGGCGGCGACCAGCCAGCCGACCACGGGACGGCCGGGCAGCCCAGCGATGATGAAGGCGGGCAGCAGCCCGAACGAGGCCACGTACGGCAGCACGGAGAGCACCGTCGCCTTCAGCCGGAGGTTGTAGGTCCACGCCGAGACCACCGCGAGCAGGTGCAGGCAGCCCGCGAACAGGCCGGAGAGCAGGGACAGCGGGACGACCGCCACGGCGGCGGCGAGCGTCGCCGTCCGGACGACCAGCGGGTCCAGGACGCCGACCGCGACCGGCTTGTCTGCCCGGCCGCTGCGCACGTCGCGCTCGCGGTCGAGGTAGTCGTTCATCCAGCCGACCGACAGCTGCCCGGCCAGCACCGCCGCGGCCGTCGCCAGCGTCCCGGCCACGCCCCGCCCGACGGATGCCGCCAGCGCCGCCGACACCGCGGTCACGGCGGCCGCCGGCTCGGGATGGGAGGCGCGGACCAGGCCGCGGACGGTCTGCACGCCAGCCACCGTACGAGCGGCCGCGGCTGCTACCGGACCGCGCCGCCGGTCAGGGCGAGGACAGCGAGCTCCCCGTCCAGCGCCCGCGGGCTCGCCGGCTGGTGCAGCACGCGGGTGACCGCGCCGTCGTCGGCAACCAGCACCAGCACGGGACCTCCGGGCTGGCGGCGACCCGCCTGCTCGGCACCGTACGTGCGGGCCAGCGTGCCGGTCGGCTCGGAGGCGCGCACCGCGGCGTGCTCGGCCAACCCGGCCGGCAACGGCGGGACGCCGCGGTCGACGAGCAGGAAGGGCACCTGATACCGGGCGGCGGCCAGGCCGGCGTCATGCAGCGCCGCGTCGCAGCCGCAGCCCACCGTCGCCAGCGCCAGCACGGCCGGCCGGTAGTCGCGGACCGGGTGGGAGGAGCCGTCGGCGAGCCGCACGTCCACCTCGGGCAGCAACCCGCGCACCCGGCCGACCGCACCCAGGCCGGAGGTGGCCAGCGGCGCGGGCGGGGTCGAGGGCCGGCGCGGCTGGAAGACCAGCAGCAGGCCGGCGAAGCCGGCGACGAGCAGCATCGTGACGATCACCAGCGGGGCGGCGATCCGGCGGTCGGACACGAACCGGCGCAGCCGTTCCCGGCGCAGCCTCGCCCGGCGCTCCCGCTGCCATGCCCTGACCTCGGCGTCGAGCTCGCTGATGTCGTCCGGCACGACCAGCCCGTCGATCCACGGCGGGTCGTTCCCGGCCCGGCTGCTGTCACCGGAGCGGTCGTCCTCGTCGTCTCGCCGCACTGGTCCACTGTCCGCCGCCGCGCCTGCCGGCGCAACGACGACGCCCGTCCCCGGCGCCCGCTGCCTGCGCTGCGTAGCGGCGGAACAGACCAATGCCCCGTTGTCAACCCCTCCATGCCGCCAATTAAGGGCCTGACCTGCGGAAACGCTCGCCGCGGCAGGTGAGCTCGGCCGCCGGCCGTGTTACGCTGGATACAGCGAAAGGGGTCACGTACACATGGTTTTCAAGGTCGGCGAGACCGTCGTCTACCCGCACCACGGGGCAGCTGTCATCGAGGCCATCAGGACCCGCGCGATCAAAGGCCAGGACAAGACCTACCTTGTTCTCAAGGTCGCCCAGGGTGACCTCACCATCGAGGTGCCGGCCGAGAACGCCGAGATCGTCGGCGTCCGCGACGTAGTGGGCCAGGAGGGCCTGGACCGGGTTTTCGAAGTCCTCCGCGCCCCGCACACGGAGGAGCCGACGAACTGGTCCCGTCGCTACAAGGCCAACCTCGAGAAGCTCGCCTCCGGCGACGTGAACAAGGTGGCCGAGGTCGTGCGCGACCTCTGGCGTCGTGACCGGGAGCGTGGCCTCTCGGCCGGCGAGAAGCGCATGCTCTCCAAGGCCCGCCAGATCCTGGTCAGCGAGCTCGCGCTCGCCGAGGGGACCAACGAGGACAAGGCCGAGGTGCTCCTCGACGAGGTCCTCGCGTCCTGACCTGCACGCGCCGGCCGGGGTGTACGTCGCCGGTGTGCTGCTGGCGGCTGGTCGTGGCCGCCGCCTGGCTGTCGGCGTCCCGAAGGCGTTCAGCCTGCTCGGCGGCGTTCCGCTGCTCGCCCTCGCCGCCGCCACCCTGCGCGACAGCGGCACGGTCGACCAGCTGATCGTCGTCGGGCCGCCGGGCGGTGCCGACGAGGTGCGTCAGGTGCTCGACTCCTGCGTTCCCGGGCACCGCGCCGTGGTCGTGGACGGCGCGGGGTCGCGGCACGGCTCCCTCCACCGTGGACTGTCCGCACTGGACCGTCGCGTGGAGACGGTGGTCGTGCACGACGCCTGCCGGCCGCTCGCGCCGGCAGACCTGGTGGTCCGGGCGGTGAAGGCGGTCCACGACGGCGCCGATCTCGCGGTGCCGGTGCTCGAGGTGACCGAGACGGTGAAGGAGCTCGACGCGGCCGGCCGGGTCGTCAGGACGGTGCCGCGCGAGACGCTGGTACGGGTGCAGACCCCCCAAGCAGTACGGCGGGCGGTGCTGGCGGCGGCTCACCTCGACTGCCCACCGGACCCGGACGACGACGGCCTGCTGGCCGGCGCGGGAGCGCGCGTGGTGACGGTCGAGGGGCACGACGACGCGTTCGCGGTGGTGCGGGTGCACGACCTCGCCTTCGCCGAGGCCGTCCTCGCCCGCCGTGGCGGTGCGGGACGACCCGGTGCACGTTCTCCGCGATCACCTCACTCCACCCTGTAGTCGGACAGCGCGAGCAACCGCTCGGCGAGGAGGAGGTCCTGCGGGTAGGTCACCTTCAGGTTGCGCGGGTCGCCCGGCAGGCAGTGCACCCGCAGGCCGCCGTAGTGCTCCACGCAGGCCGCGGTGTCGGTGCCGGTGAACCCGTCGCGGGCAGCGCACTCGTACGCGGCCAGCAACGGACCGGCCCGGAACGCCTGCGGGGTCTGCACCCGCACCAGTCGCCGGTCGGCCGGCTCCACCCGCAGGCCGAGGTCGGGGTGCGCCACGGCGACGTCGTCGAGCGGCACGCCCGGCACCGCCGCGCCGTACAGGCGGGCCGCCTCGAGCGTCTCCCCGATCAGCCGGCGTCCGGCCAGCGGGCGGGCGCCGTCGTGGATGGCGACGACGTCCAGGTCGCCGGCGCGGATCTCCGCGGCGAGGTGCCGCAGCGCCTCCCACTCCGACTCGTGCCGGGTCGGGCCGCCCGGCACGATCTCGACCCGCGCACGTACCTCGCGGTCCACGGTGGCCTCGGCCAGCGCGCGGTCAGCCGGGCGGACGACGAGCACCAGGCGGCGCACCGCGGGCACGTCGGCGAAGGCCTGCAACGCCCACGACACCAGCCGCCGGCCGGCGAGCGGCAGGTAGACCTTGTTGCCGTCGCCGCCCAGGCGCGTGCCGGAGCCGCCGGCGAGTACGACGGCGGCGGCGGAGGGGGCAGGCGACACGGGACGACGGTAACCGGTCAGGACAGCAGTCGAGGCGGGTCGGTGACCAGGGCGCGCAGGTCGGCGAGCAGCGCGGGCCGCGTCGGCGCCGTCGGGCCGTCGACGGCGTGGTCGGCGCGCTCTACCAGAGGTCTCGCCCTCGGCGAGGCTGAGCCGGAGACTGTGGAGGTCGGCGTGCCCGCCGTGCTGTTCTCCCCTCTGATCGCCGCGGCGCTGGCCGTCGTCATCGCGTACTTCGCCAGCATCGGTCTCTACAGCAGATAGCTCCCCCGGCAACCAGGAGGAACCGTGGCCGACTCGAGCGCCTACAAGTCCGTCAAGATCGAGAAGGGTCGGGGCGGGTGGGGTGGACCCCTCACGATCAAGCCGACCCCGGACCGCAACCTCATCTATTCCGTCACCGGCGGCGGCATCCATCCGGTCGCGGCCCGGATCGCCGAGCTGACCGGCGGGAAGGCGTTCGACGGCTTCAAGAGCTCGGCGGCGTTCGACAAGATCGCGGTTGCGGTCATCGACTGCGGCGGCACCGCCCGGATCGGCGTCTACCCGATGAAGAAGGTGCCGACCGTGGACGTGCACGCCACGTCCCCGGCCGGGCCGCTCGCGATGTTCATCAAGGAGGAGTTGTTCGTGTCCGGCGTCAAGCCGGAGAACGTGAAGGAGGCGTGACGTGGCCGATACCGACTGCCCGGCTCCGCTCGGCGCAGCCGGCCAGCCGGCGGTGCGCTACTCCACCGTCGTGACGGCGGTCGGGGCGCTGGTGCCGGACTTCGTCGCCCAGGGCGTGCTCGTGTGGTTCGCCGAGGGGGCCCCGGAGGAGCTGCACGAGTTCTCGGTGCTGCACCGGCCGACCGTCGTGGGTGGAGGGGTGGCGCCCGGCGACGAGGTACGCCTCGACGACGCCGTGCTGCGAGTGCTCGCGGTGGGCCCCGTAGCGAACGACAACCTCGTCAACCTCGGCCACCTCGACCTCAAGGCGTCGGGGGAGACCAGCGCCCCGCTCCCGGGCGACGTGTGCGTGGAGCGGGTGCCGCTGCCGGCGGTCCGGCCAGGCAGCAGGTTGACCATCGTGGCGGGCATGCCCGCGACCGGCGACATGGCGGCGGGCGCGCCCGCGACCAACGAGGACGTCGCGGGCATGCCCGCGACCGGCGGGGAGGGGCCGTGAGCTATCGGGACCGGCTGCTCGCCGGCTCGCTGTCGGCCGGTGATCTCGGTACGCCCC
>DASPYH010000220.1:0-2115 GCA_035636875.1 Mycobacteriales bacterium
CGAACGGGCGGTGGCTGGATGTGCGCAGTGCGCACGTCAACGGTTACATCCACAGCAATGCCTCGGTGCCCGCCACCGCCAAGGCGTTCCGCACCTGGGCCGGCACCGTGATCGCCGCAGCCGCGCTCGCCCGGGGCGACCTGGACGGGCGCTTCGGCAGCGAACGGGGTCGCCGGCGGCAGTTGTCGGCCGCGGTCAAGGCGACCAGCGAGCTTCTCGGCAACACCCCCGCGGTCACCCGGGCCTCCTACATCCACCCTGGCGTGATCGAGGCCTGGGCCGAGGGACGGACCGTCGCCGACGCGGTCGCCGCCGAGCGCGCGGAAACACTGCACCGACTCTGGCTCGCGCCGGCCGTGCAGACCGCGGTGCACGACCTGCTCGCCGCCTGCACGGCCGGTTGACCCGGGGGGACTATTCGAGGACGAAGGTGATCAGCATGTTGACCTTGTAGCCGGAGATGCTCCCGCCGTCGGCCACCAGGACCTCCTGCTCCTTCACCCAGGCGGACTTGACCCCGCGCAAGGTCTGGGCCGCCCGCTCGACGCCGATCCTGACGGCGTCCTCGAAGCTGGTGTCGGACGTGGCGCTGATCTCCGTCACCCGGGCGACTGAGCCTGCCATGTCGTACCTCCCTGAATCTCGGCGCTGCGGCGGTCCGTTTCCTACCCTTCGGGTGGAGCCGTACCCCTTCACCGCGGCCGGACGCCGTCCGTTGCCGGGCCGGCGGGCGGGAGCCCAGGCCGCGGGCGCTCGCCGCCGCCTCGTCCGCACCCATCCGGCCTCCCTGGATCGGTAGCGAGGCTATCGACCGGTCCACGAGGCGGCCCGATCAGGCGAGCTGGTCCATCGCGCGGTAGATCCGCTGCTCCGACACCGGGTACGGGGTGCCCAGCGACTGGGCGAAGAGGCTGACCCGCAGCTCCTGCAGCATCCAACCCAGCTGCCGCACGGCATCGCAATCCCGGCGCGCCGGCGGCAGGTCGTCGAGGAACCGTCGGTGCTCCGCCTCGACCGCGTGCACCCGTGCCATCCTGCCCGCGTCCCGATCCACGGCACCGGGCAGCCGGTCGAGCCGGTGCGCGGCGGCGCCCAGGTAGCGCTGCACGTCGGCGAGCCGGCGCCGGCCGATGGCGGCGACGAAGCCGGGCCGTACCAGCTCCTCCACCTGCGCGCGCAGGTCCGCGACCGCCGGCCGCAGCGGCGGGGGGACCGGCTCGGCCAGCCGAGCGGACAGCGCGGTCCACTCCCCCAGCACCGCCTCGGCCGCGCGCAGCAGCCCAAGGACGCGCTCGCCCCGCTCGGTGCGCACCCGGTCGGCGAGCTTGTCGAAACCGTCCGGGTCCCACGGCGGCCCGCCGGCCTCGGCGATCAGCTCGTCGAGGCCGGCGGTCGAGCAGTCGGCCAGCAGCGCCGCAAGGCTGCCGTGCGGGTTCTGGGTCAGCGCCAGCTTCGTCCGGGTGTCCAGCCGGGACGAGACGTACTTCAGCGGGGACGGCGCGGACAGCAGCAGCAGCCGCCGCACGGCGGACCACATGGCCTGCTGCTGCTCGGTCTCGGTCGCGAGCACCCGCAACGCGACGGTCTGTCCACAGTCGACCAGTGCCGGGTAGCCGACCATGTCGCCCGCGTCGAACGTCCGGGGCACCGGACCGACGGTCCACCCGGTCAGCCCCTCGCGCTCCAGACCGGCGGCGGCCTCGGCGAGAGCGGAGCGCACCGTGCGGCCCAGCGACCGCTGCAGCTCGGAGAGGTCCTTGCCCTCGGCGACGGTCCGCTCACCGTCGACGACCCGGAACGTCGCCCGCAGGTGCGCCGGCACGCGCTCCCACCGCCAGGCCTCCCGCGGGACGTCCACGCCGGTCGCCCGGCGCAGCTCGCGGGCGAGCGCGTCCACCAGTGGCTCGTCGCTGGGCACCAGCCGGGCCAGCGCGGCCCGGGCCACGTCCGGCGCCGGGACGAAGTGCCGCCGCAGCGGTTTGGGCAGCGAGCGGATCAGCGCGGTCACCAGGTCCTCGCGCAGCGCCGGCACCTGCCAGTCGAAGCCCTCGGGGCGCACCCGGTTCAGCGCCGTCAGCGGGACCTGCACCGTCACCCCGTCGTCCGCGGCACCTG
>DASPYH010000221.1:0-3913 GCA_035636875.1 Mycobacteriales bacterium
AGCTCGCGCACCAGGTGCGGCGTGCCGACGAGGTAGGCGTGCTCCCGGCCGATCCGGAAGTGCGCCAGCTCCGGGCCCGCTGCGGCGGCGCTGTCCAGGAAGTCGGTCATCCGCTGGGTGCGCAGCATCCGGACCAGGTCCAGCGGTCCGATGTCCGGTCCGGGCGGCCGCTCGGCCCGGGTCCGCAGCTCCGTCACGATCCGACGGTACGAGGGGTGCTGACCCCCAGCCAAGCGCCGCGGGTCAGGCGCCGCGGGTGAGGGCGCCGCAGGTCGGGCGCCGCGGGTCAGGACGGCGCCGCCGCGGCGAACCGGTCGAGGCAGGTCCTCCGTCCAGCGACCTACCGATCTCCGCCGTCAAGGAAGGGTGCCGGGGTGGCACGATGGCGGCGTGGGTCTTGTCGGCATCGACGACGTCCTCGCCGCGCGGAAGCTGCTCGACGGCATCGTCCGGATGACCCCGCTGGAGAACAGCCGGGTGCTCGCCGCGCGGCTGGGCGGCCCGGCCTACCTGAAGTGCGAGAACCTGCAGCGGACCGGCTCGTTCAAGATCCGCGGCGCATATGTGCGGATCGCGCGGATGACGCCGGACGAGCGCGACCGCGGAGTGGTGGCGGCGAGCGCGGGCAACCACGCGCAGGGTGTCGCGCTGGCGGCCCGGCTTCTCGGCACCTCCGCCACCGTCTTCATGCCCACGACGGCACCACTGCCCAAGGTCGAGGCCACCCGGGCGTACGGGGCCCAGGTGCACCTGATCGGGTCGACCGTGGACGAGGCGCTGGTCTCGGCGGGGGCGTACGCGGCCGAGACCGGCTCCGTGCTGGTGCACCCGTTCGACCACCCGGACATCATCGCCGGACAGGGGACGGTCGGGCTGGAGGTGCTCGAGCAGTGTCCGGACGTGCAGACGGTCCTGGTCTGCACCGGAGGCGGCGGCCTGGTGTCCGGGATCGGGGTCGCGGTCAAGGCGGCGCGTCCGGATGTGCGGGTGGTCGCGGTCCAGGCCGAGCGCGCCGCCGCCTACCCGGGCTCGCTCGCGGCCGGGCACCCGCTGCCGCTGGATCGGATGGCGACCATGGCGGACGGGATCGCCGTCGGGTGCCCCGGCGACGTGACCTTCTCGCACGTCCAGGCGGTGGTCGACGAGGTCGTCACGGTCTCCGAGGAGGCGCTGTCGCGCGCGCTGCTGCTGTGCCTGGAGCGGGCCAAGATGGTGGTCGAGCCGGCCGGGGTGGCCGCCGTGGCCGCCCTGCTGGAGGAGCCGCGCCGCTTCGAGCCGCCGGTCGTGGCGGTGCTGTCCGGCGGCAACGTGGACCCGGTGCTGCTGCTGCGGGTGATCCAGCACGGCATGATCTCGGCCGGTCGCTACCTGTCCTTCCGGGTGCGGATCGCCGATCGGCCGGGGGAGCTGGCCCGGCTGCTCGGGTTGCTCGCCGAGCTCGGTGCGAACGTGCTCGATGTCGAGCACTCCCGGACGGGCTCGAAGCTGCACCTCGGCGAGGTCGAGGTGGCCCTGTCGGTCGAGACGCGGGGCGAGTCGCACTGCGACGAGCTGCTCACCGCCCTGCGGGCGGCCGGGCACACGCTGAGCTTTTCCTGAGGACCCGGGGCGCCTTGTCGTGCGCCGAGGTCGGGAGCCCCGTCGTTCTGTCGGCGGCCCCGGCTAACCTGCCAGGCATGCCGGCCATCACAGCAGAAGGTCTCACGAAGATCTACAAATCGCGCGCGGGAGAAGTCCGAGCGCTCGACGGCCTCGACCTCACGGTCGAGGAGGGCACCGTGCTCGGGCTGCTCGGTCCGAACGGGGCCGGCAAGACCACGACGGTCCGCATCCTCGCGACCCTGCTGAGACCCGACCTGGGTCGCGCCACGGTCCTGGGCTACGACGTCGTCCGCGAGGCTCGCCAGCTGCGCCAGGAGATCGGCCTGTCCGGGCAATACGCAGCCGTCGACGAGAACCTCACCGGGTCGGAGAACCTGTGGATGTTCGGGCGGCTCTACCAGCTGCCCAGCAGGACGGCCCGGCAGCGGGCGGAGGAGCTGCTGGACCAGTTCGCGCTGACCGGCGCCGCCGACCGGGTGGTGAAGACCTACTCAGGCGGCATGCGGCGCCGGCTCGACCTCGCCTCGGCGCTGATCGGGCGCCCGCGGTTGCTGTTCCTGGACGAGCCGACGACCGGCCTCGACCCGCGCAGCCGGCTGGGGATGTGGGACGTGATCAGGAAGCTGGTGCGCACGGGCTCGACCCTCCTGCTCAGCACGCAATACCTGGAGGAGGCCGACGCGCTGGCCGACGACATCGCCGTGGTCGACCACGGTCGGATCATCGCCCGCGGCACCTCGGACGAGCTGAAGTCGCAGGTCGGCGGCGAGCGCGTCGAGGTCGTCGTGCACAAGGCCGACGACGTGCCCTCCGCCCGCGACGTCCTCGCCCGCGCCTGCGTCGCGGACGTCGCCGTCGACGAGCACACCCGCCGGCTGACCGCGCCGACCGACGGCGGCACCCGGCAGCTCGTCACCGTGATCCGGGCGCTCGACGACGCCGGGATACCGCTGGACGACGTCGGCCTGCGCCGGCCGACGCTCGACGACGTCTTCCTCACCTTGACCGGCCACGTGGCCGAGGAGAAGCCGGTCGAGGCCGAGAACGGCACCCCAGTCACCGCCGGGAGGATCTGATGACCACTGTCTCCGTCGACTCTTCCCGCGCCCGGGCGGGCACCGGCGGCTCCGCGTTGGCGGACACGCTCGTGGTGACCTGGCGCAACCTCAAGCGGATCCCACGCATCCCCGAGCTGGCCGCCTTCGCGATCCTGCAGTCGGTGATGTTCGTGCTGCTGTTCGCGTACGTGTTCGGCGGAGCGATCCCACTGGGGCAGAGCGGCGGCTCCTACCGCGAGTTCCTGATGCCGGGCATCTTCGCGCAGACGCTCACCTTCGCCTCCGCGACGACGACGGTCGGGGTCACCGACGACATGCAGAAGGGGCTCGTCGACCGGTTCCGCTCGCTGCCGATGGCGAGATCGGCGTTCCTGACCGGGCGCACGTTCGCCGACGTGGTCTACAACGCCGGCATCCTCGTGGTCCTCATGCTCTCCGGCCTCGCCGTCGGCTGGCGAGTCCACGGTGGGCTCGGCAACTTCCTCGGTGCGATCGGTTTGGCGCTGCTGTTCACGTACGCGATGTCCTGGATGGGCGTCTTCCTCGGCCAGCTGGTTCCGACGGTCGAGGTCGCGCAGCAGGTGGCGTTCACGACGATCTTCCCGATCACGTTCCTGTCCAACGTCTTCGTGCCGCTGCAGACGCTCCCGGGCTGGCTGCAGCCGGTGGCGGAATGGAACCCGGTCAGCACGCTGACGGCGTCGATGCGCCATCTGTTCGGCAATCCCAACCCGCCCAACGGGACGGCCTTCCCGGCCGAGCACCCGGTCCTGCTGACCCTGATCTGGACAGTCGTGATCGTCGCGATCTTCGCCCCGCTCGCGGTCCGGCGTTACCGGGACACCTCGCGCTGACGCGGGCGTCAGGGGCGCGGGCCGGGGGGCCACTCGCTGTCGCGGAGGGCGCGCCGGATCTCGGCCGTCAGCCGCAGCAGCGCCTGCAGCCCGCGCTCCTGGCCGTAGGGGTCGCGGTAGCCGGTCCCACCCGGCCTCCCAGTCCGAGCGACGCCGGACGCCCGCCGGGTCGGTGTCGCGGCCGGCAATGCCGCGTCGAGCCGGCGGGTCGGGGCCGGGGTCGCCGAGCCGGTCCACGGACGAGCCGACCGCGCCCGGACGGAGGCGGGCGGAGCGGCGCGCGCGACCGCCGAGCGGCGTCTCGGGCTGGGCGGCCGCGCCGGGATGTCGGCGGGCGTCCCGGCGCCGGGAGCCGTCCCGGTCGCCGTCGGCGCGGGCGCTGTCCGGCGCGCTGGTCGA
>DASPYH010000222.1:0-2005 GCA_035636875.1 Mycobacteriales bacterium
CGGCTGACGGCCGTGTGCCAGTCCTTCTGGCCGTACCGGTCGGGCTGGGCGGTCAGGCCGAGCAGGGCGGCGGCCTGGGTGAGGTCGGTGTGGCTGGCGCGGCCGAGGACGCTGCCGAGGACGAAGATGGTGGCGTCGGCGCGTTTGATCCGCTTGCCGAGGGCGGCGGTGAGGAACCGGCGGCGGGCCTTCGCGACCCGCTTGTGGTTGCGCTCGCGTTCGGCCTCGGCCCGCTGGCGTTCCTCGGCGTGCCGCCGGGCGTCGGCGGTCCGGGCCTGGTGCTCCCCCTGATCCGCGCCGCTGGCGGCGGTGTTGGCGTCGGCGGCGGTCGGCTTGGCCGCGGCGGCGGGGGGTGGGGTGTGCCGGTCGGGGTCGGTGCAGGCCGGCACGAGCTGGGGTTTGGTCCAGCCGCGGTCGAGTACGACGGTGTGGCAGGTCCGGCGGCGGTGCGCGGCCTGCTGCTGCGGTGTCAGGTCGAGGGTGGCCAGCCAGCGGGCACCGGGCGGCAGGGTCTCGGCCAGCCGGAGACCTTTGGCGGTGGCCTCCTCGGTGAGCCGGGTGACCTCCCGTTCGACCGCGGCCTGGCGCCGGGCGTGGGCGAGCGCGTCGGCGTCGATGCGGTCGCCGTCGAACAGGCCGGCGATGAGGTCGGGGTAGTCGGTCAGCTCGGTGAGGGCGAGCGCGGTGTCGAGGGTGATGGTGCCGGTGTCGAGGGCGTCGCGGGCGACTTCGGGGAGGGTGAGCAGCGACAGCCGGGCGGAGACGTGTTGGGGGGTGCGGCCGACGCGGGCGGCGAGGTCCTTGACCTGCAGGGCGGTGAGGGTCATGTACTGCTGGAGGCCGTCGGCTTCCTCGACGTAGGTGAGGTTCTGCCGGTGCCCGTTCTCGATCAGCGCGGTCTGGATGATCTGCGCTTCGTCCCGCTCCCGGACGATGCAGGGCACCGTCTGCAGGCTGGCTTCGGCGGCGGCGGCGAGGCGGCGGTGCCCGGCGACGACGAGGAGGCCGCCGTCGTGGGCGGGTGCGGCCAGCAGCGGTTCGAGGATGCCGACCTGCCGGATCGACTCGGCGAGCTCGTCGATGCCGGACAGCCGCCGGCGCAGGTTGAGCGGGTTGGCGGTCAGCTGCCCGATGGGAATCAGCTGGAGGGTCGGGGCTGGGGGTGGCCGGTCGGCTGCGGTGGGGGTGGGCGGGTGGTCGGTCACGGGTTCCTCCTCGGTCGCGGGTCGGGGGCCGCGGGGTGGCGTCTCCCTGGGAGGAGGGCGTGCCGGCGTCAGCGTCGGCTGGTGCGGGCGGTCAGCGCGGACTGGACGGTGCCGGCCCACCGTGGGGGGCGGGTGCCGGCGTCGACGGTGAACGTGGCGGGGTTGTCGGTGCGGCGGATCTCGATGGTGTGCTGGTCGGTGCCGACGATCCAGGCCGCCCCGTCGGCGGCGGCGAGGGTTCTGGCTTGGGCGAGGGCGACGCCGAGGTCGGCGGGCGGGAGACGGTCGCCGGTGCGGCGGACCGCCCGCCAGCGCAGCCGGGTTCCGGGCGGCGCCCGGAACAGCGCCGCCTGGTAGCCGGGCGCGACCGGCGCGGGGTCGGGCCCGACGGATGCCGGGTCGTCCGGGGACTGATCGGTTGCCGCGGTCGTCGCGGCCCGCATGCTCGTCGTTGCGGGGTCGGGGTTCACCGGCGCGGCCGGGCGCCGGTGGGACGGCGGGCCTCGACGGGCAGCATCCGTCCGTGCCGGGCGGCCTGCTCCCACAGGCCGGCGAGGTGGATGACGGCGGCCATGTCGTAGGCCAGCGTCACGGTCTGGTCGACCCGCACCCGGACGCTGGGCAGGCCGTCGCGGGAGACGCCGCGGGCGAGGCCGACGACGTCGATCGGGCAGCGTCCGCGCACGCGCCCGAGGACGGTGAGCCCGGCCTTCGTCTCGACCAGGCCGGTGGTCTCGGCGTAGAGGGGCAGGTCGACGCGGGCGGCCCGGTCGCGGGCCTGCCGCCACGCCTGCACGAAC
>DASPYH010000223.1:0-2894 GCA_035636875.1 Mycobacteriales bacterium
TGGACCGCTGGCCGGTGGGTCAGCGGGAGACCGGGTCCCGCTTCTCCTTGATCTTTGCGGCCTTGCCGCGCAGGTCCCGCAGGTAGTAGAGCTTCGCGCGTCGCACGTCACCGCGGGTGACGACCTCGATCTTCGCGATGATCGGTGAGTTCACCGGGAACGTGCGTTCCACGCCGACGCCGAAGCTCACCTTCCGCACGGTGAAGGTCTCCCGCACACCACTGCCCTGGCGGCGGATCACCACGCCCTGGAAGACCTGGACGCGCTCGCGGGAACCCTCGACCACCCGCACGTGGACACGGAGCGTGTCGCCGGGGCGGAAGGCCGGGATGTCGGAACGCAGCGACTCGGCGTCCAGGGCGTCCAGGGTGTTCATCTCGGTCTTCGCTTCCTCTGGTGCGGCAGGCACACGCACGCGCGCGCCGAACTCTCGGTCAGGGGCGTCGCGGCCTTCGTACGGCTGCCGGCCTGCGACAACCCTTTCAGGGTGCCACATGGCGGAACCCAGCGCGAACTCGCCCGTGGTCAGGACGACTCGCCGAGCGCCTCCTGGTCGCGCTCGGTCAGCTCGGCCGCGGCGAGCAGGTCCGGACGCCGCTCGGCCGTCCGCCGCAGCGACCTGTCCCGCCGCCACCGCGCGACCAGCCCGTGGTCGCCGGACAGCAGCACGTCGGGCACCGTCAGGCCACGCCATGTCGGCGGCCGGGTGTAGACCGGGTATTCGAGCAGGCCGCCGGCGTGCGACTCCTCGGTGAGCGACTCGGGGTTGCCGAGGAACCCGGGCAGCAGCCGGGCCACCGCCTCGACGACCACCAGCACCGCGGCCTCGCCGCCGGCGAGCACGTAGTCGCCGACCGACACCTCGTCCACCCGCATCCGTCCGGCCGCGTGCTCGACCACCCGCTGGTCGATCCCCTCGTACCGGCCGCAGGCGAAGACCAGCCACGGCTCGCCGGCGAGCTCCGCCGCGAGCTGCTGGGTGAACGGCCGTCCGGACGGCGTCGGCAGCACCAGCCGCGGCGGCGGCCCGTCCCGCGGCGCCACCTCGTCCAGCGCCTCGCCCCAGGGCTCCGGGCGCATCACCATCCCGGCCCCGCCGCCGTACGGGGCGTCGTCCACCGTCCGGTGCCGGTCGTGCGCCCACTGCCGCAGGTCGTGCACCCGCACGTCGAGCAGCCCTCGCTCGACCGCCCTGCCGAGCAGCGAGACCCGCAGCGGCCCGGCCAGGTAGTCGGGGAAGATCGTGAGGACGTCGACCTTCACCGGTAGCCCTCACCCGTCGCAGCCGTCACAGGTCGAGGAGTCCCTCCGGCGCCGCCACCACGAGCCGGCCGCCCGGCAGGTCGACGGTCGGCACGATCTCCCGGACGAACGGCACGAGGTGTTCCTCGCCGTCACCGTCGTGCAGCACGAGCAGCACGGACGCCGGCGTGTGCAGGACGTCGGCGACGGTGCCCAGCGCCGATCCCGCCGGGTCGATCGCGACCAGCCCGACCAGCTCGTGGTCGTAGAACTCCTCCGGGTCGTCCAGCGCGGGCAACTCGGCCGAGTCGACGACCAGCACGGTTCCCCGCAGCGCCTCGGCGCCGGCCCGGTCCGCGACGCCCTCGAACGCGACGACCAGGCCGCCGGAGTGCGGATGGGCTCTCGAGACGGTCAGCGGACCCCGGGAAGCCGGGTCGGTGCGCAGCACCGAGCCGGCTGCGAACCGCCGGTCCGGGTCGTCGGTGCGCACCTCGACGGTGAGCTCGCCGCGCACCCCGTGCGGCCTGCCGACCCGCCCGACGACGAGGTCCACGGCGATGGCGTCAGTCGGTGTCGACCACGTCGACACGGACGCCGCGACCGCCGATCCCGGCCACTACCTGGCGCAGCGCCTTGGCGGTACGCCCGCTGCGGCCGATCACCTTGCCGAGGTCCTCGGGGTGCACCCGCACCTCCAGCCGCTTCCCGCGGCGGGAGGTGACCAGGTCGACGTGGACGTCGTCCGGGTGCTCGACGATGCCCTTGACCAGGTGCTCGAGTGCGGCCTCGAGCACTCACGCCTCCGAGGCCGGTGCCGAGGCTTCCGCGGCCGGCGCCGAAGCCTCCGGGGCGGCCGCCGCTGCCTCGGGCGCCTCGTCCGGCTTCGCGGCGGCCCCCCTCGGCGCGGCCTTCGCGGGCCGCTTGCGCGGCGTCCCCGCCTGGCCCGAGCCGGACGACTCGCCGAGGCCCTCGCGTGCCGCCTCCTCGAAGGCGGCCCGCCGGTCCGGGCGCGGCGCCGCGGTCTTCATCGGCTCGGGCGCCGGCAGGCCCTTGAAGCGCTGCCAGTCGCCGGTCACCCGCAGGATCGCGGCGACGGTCTCGGACGGCTGAGCGCCGATGCGCAGCCAGTGCTGGACGCGGTCCGAGTCGACCTTGATGGTCGACGGATCGTCCTTGGGGTGGTATTCCCCGACCAGTTCGATCGCCCGGCCGTCCCGCTTCGTGCGGGAGTCGGCGACGACGATGCGGTAGTGCGGCTCGCGCATCTTGCCGATGCGCATCAGCCTGATTCTGGTGGCCACGGGTGTGCGTGCTCCAACTGCTCGGTGGGTGGGCGCTGACCGCCGCGGTGGGGACGCGGGATCGACGCCGGAGGGGACGGTCGGGCTCCGGCGTGAGAGGGTCCGGCGCCTTTCCGTACTCAGTCGGCCATTGTGCCAGACGCGGCGGGTCGGCACGCCGCCGCGTCAGCGGATGACCCGGCCGCGCAGCACGACCCGGGTCGCGGACGCCATCGTGGACAGGTCCTCGCGCGGGTCGGCGGCATAGCAGACCAGGTCGGCCGGCCCGCCCTCGACCAGCCCGGGCAGGCCGAGGTAGTCGCGCGCGTCCCAGGAGCCGGCCGCCAGCGCGACCTCGACCGGCACCCC